>NZ_SOGW01000090.1:0-83535 GCF_004403075.1 Cryobacterium sp. TMT2-10
GACGCGGCGGCGATGCCGCGCCGGCCGGCGGAGCGCGCCAGGAGCGTTCGGGCCGCCCCGCGGCATCCGGTCACAGCCACGCCCCCGCGGGCAACGGCGGCGGCCAGGGTCGTTCGGCTCAGGGCTCCGGTCGCTCCGGCGGCCTGCAGGTCGGCGGCCTCGTCCGCGGTGCCGGTTCCACCGGAGGCGCACGCCGCTCGGCTCCGCGCCGCGCGCAGGGCTAACCCCTCAGCACCACGTCTTGCCGTCTGAACGGGCCGGTCTCTCACGAGGCCGGCCCGTTTTGCGTTGCCGGAGTGGCAGTTGAGACGATTGTGCACCCCGCCGCAGCAGTGCTGCCACACTTCAGCGACAGGGTCGCCCCTCCCCCTCGTGGCTAACTCAGGAGAAACGTGACGGCGCCGGATGCTCGGCCCGGAATCACGCGGCCATCCGCCGGTTGCGCACCTGCCCGCCGCGGATCTCCTGAGTTGGCCACGGCAGCAGGCGACCGCGACGGGAGCCGGCGCGCGTTCTGCGGCGTGATCAGGCCGTGACCCCGGGGTGTAATTCAGCACCGCGTCGCTGGGTTAGTCTCGGGTCATGGTCACCACTGCAGTCATCCGTCCTGTCGAAGAAGCGGACGCCGAAAGCCTCGGCCGCGTGCACGCCACCTGCTGGCACGAAACCTACGACCAGCTGCTCAGCACGGCCGCCCTCGAGCAGCTGCAGCCGGCCCGTCTCGCCGCGATGTGGCGCAGGTTCAGCTCCCAGGGGCCGCAGTACCGGCAGGTCGCCGCCCTCGTCGACGGCGAGATCGTGGGATTCGCGGGCAGCGGCCCGGCCCGCGACACCGACAAGCCGGCGCCGCAGGAGCTCTACTTCATCTACCTGCTCGATGCGTATCACGGCACCGGCATCGGCCAGCAGCTCTTCGACGCCGTCGTCGACGAGGGCCCGTCCTACCTATGGGTCGCCGAAGTGAACCCCCGCGCGCACTCGTTCTACAAGCGCAACGGCTACGCCGCCGACGGCCACGACCAGGACCAGGAAGTCCTCGGCGAAGAATTGCACGAGGTGCGTCTGGTGCGTCCCCGGTCGCTCGCTCGCCGGCTCTCGCTCGTCACGTCCGAGTAGTCCCGCAGACGAGTAGCCCGGTTTCGGGCTCCCGCTGAGGGAGCCCGAAGCCCGCGCTGCGTCCCGTACTGGCACACCGGCCCGAGCTGGCACACCGGCCCGAGCTGGCACACCGGCCCGAGCTGGTGCGGCAGCCCGATCTAGCGGAGCTGTCCGACCGAGGCCAGCGCCATCCGCAGCAGGGCGCCGCGACCGCCCTCCATCTCCGCTGCCACGGCGTCCGAGGCTGCCTCCCGGGGCGTCATCCAGGTCAGTTCGAGGGCGTCCTGGCGCGGGTCGCAGGTGCCGGTGACGGGAACGACGTAGGCCATCGAGACCGCGTGCTGGCGGTCATCCGTGAACGCGGTGATGCCCGGCATCGGAAAGTATTCGGCGACCGTGAACGGCACCGGGCTCACCGGCAGCTGGGGGAAGGCCATCGGCCCGAGGTCCTTCTCGAGGTGACGGAAGAGCGCGTCACGCAGGGTCTCGCCGTAGAGGACCCGGCCGGACACCAGCATCCGGGTCATCTCGCCGGTCGACCGCGCGCGGAGGAGCACGCCGACCTCGACGACCTGGCCGAGACCGTCGACCCGCACGGGCACGGCCTCGATGTAGAGGATCGGCAGCCGACGACGCACCTCGGCCAGCTCGACGTCGCTCAGCCAGCCCTGGTTGGTGCTCGGCGGCGGAGCGTCCTCGGGGCCAGGCGTCCAGTCCGGATCAGGGTCAGGGGTGCGCACGCTCATGAAGCCATTCTGTACTACGCCGCGACCGGATGCCGATTTGCGGCCGCCCGGGGTCGTGACACCGACACGTCAGCGACCTTCGCGGGCGACGGATGCCGCCGGGCGGCCCTGATCGCGGTGCCGAAAACCGCACCGCAATGGAAGGATTGACTGGTCGACGGTCACGATGTCGACCTCGAGCAGGAGGACCGCCATGGACCAGTACGATCAGAGCAGCGACAGAACCGGCGCCGGCAACGACGACACCGCCAACGCCGAGAGCCCCGGCGCCACCGGGGATGCCCGCACGGTCCGCGCCGAACCGATCAACCCGGACGCCGTGCTGTGGTCCGCGTCAGCTGCCGACCGGGCCGGGCGACCGCTGCTGCTCATCCTGCACGGTTACGGCTCGCATGAGGGAGACCTCTTCTCCCTCGCCCCGCACCTGCCGCTGCATCCGGTCATCGCCGCTTTGCGCGCCCCGCTGGCGGCCGGACCGGGCTGGGCCTGGTTCCCGATCGGAGCGGCGGGGGCCAAGGTCAACCCCGGCTCGCCGAGCGCCGACGCCCTGGAGGCGGCGGCCGCCGGAGTGCTCGAATGGCTGGACACCCTGCCGGAGCAGCCGTCATCCGTGGGCCTGCTCGGTTTCTCGCAGGGCGGCGCGATGGCGCTTCAGCTGCTGCGCCAGGCCCCCGACCGGTTCGACTTCGCGGTGCAATTGAGCGGCTTCGTGGGGCGCAGCACGCATACGGGCGACGAACGCCTCGCCGAACGCCGCCTGCCGGTGTTCTGGGGTCGCGGCACGGCGGACCCGGTCATCCCTCAGGATGCGATCGACCGCACGCAGGCCTGGCTGCCCGGCCACTCGACGCTCACCGAGCGCATCTATGAGGGCCTCGAACACTCCATCTCCGAGGCCGAGCTCGGCGAGATCGTCACGTTCCTGCGCGCACAGTACGCCGCGCCGGCCGCCTAGACGCGCCGGGACCGCGGCATCCGTTCGCCCGAACGAATTCGACGGAGATTTTGGCCAAAAAGGGCTCAAACGGGCGAAAAACGGTTCGCAGCGCGAAAATCTCCGTCGAATTGGTTAGACGGCGCGCCGATCAGAACAGGCCGGGCCGACAGGGGCCGGGCCGAGCGGGCTAGCGGCCGCGGCCGGCCTTCTCGTTCTGGGCCGCCTGGCGGGCGACGTGCGCGATCTTGCGTGCGCGCTCGGCGTCGCGGTCCTTGACGCGGATCTGTTCTTCGCGCACCTCGAACTGGGTGGCCCGCTCGGTGACCAGCCAGGTCGGCGGCTGCTGCAGCAGGGCCAGGATCTCGGCGCTCGTGAGCGGCTCGGTCACGTCGCCGCGGACGAGGCCGGAGATCGACACGCCCAGCTTGGCGGCGACGACCTGCTTGGGGTGCGGGCCGTTGGCGCGCAGGTCCAGCAACCAGGCGGGCGGGTTCGCCTCCAGCGCGGCCAGCTCGGTGCGCGAGATGGGTGCGGCCTGGAAATCCTCGGGTGCTGCTTCGAGCAGAATCCCGAGCTTCTGGGCCGCCGTGGAGGGCTTCATGGTCTGGGTCTTCTTCTCGGTCATCAGTCAAGCGTATAGCCTGAGAAGACCCGTATAGCCGTAAGAGCCTGTCGTTCCGGCGGAAGACACGATACGAGACCCAGAAAGTATGAGGATGCCGGTGACCTTTTCCATTGCCTTCACCGCCGGTGTGACCCCCACCAAATGGACCCGGATCTGGGCCGATCGCAGGCCCGACCAGCCCCTTGAGGTCTTCCGCACCGACCCGTCCGAACAGGATGCGGTGCTGCGCGACGGCCGGGCCCAGGTGAGCCTGGTGCGCCTGCCCGTCGACGAAACCGACCTGAGCCTGATCGCCCTCTACCGTGAGATCCCCGTGGTCGTCGCGGCGAAAGACCATTTCATCGCCGACGCCGACAGCGTCGTCGTGGCCGACCTCGCCGACGATCACCTGCTCCAGGACCCGGACGCCGTGCCCGAATGGCGCGATGTCGCCACCGAGGTGCGCGACGGCACCCGCCGCCCCCTGCCGAAGATGCGCGACCTGGACGACACCATGGAGCAGGTCGCTGCGGGCGTCGGCATCGTCATCCTGCCCCATTCGCTGGCGCGACTGCACAGCCGCAAGGATGTCGTGTCCCGCCCGGTCGAGGACGTCTCGGAGAGCCAGGTGTCCCTGGCCTGGCTGACCCGGGAGACCACCGAAGACGTTGAGGAGTTCATCGGCATCGTGCGCGGCCGCACCCGGGACAGCTCGAGGGTCGACACCGTGCCGGCCGGCGCCGAAAAGGTGCGGAAGGAAAAGAAGACCGACAAGGCCAAGGCGGCCGCGAAGGCCGTGCGGGTGGCCGCCGCGAAGGCCAAGCCCGTCACCAAGAAGGCCACCAGCGTGACCGGGCGCACCCGCAACACGCCGAGCCCCCGGGCCGGCAAGCGCCGCGGCGGCCGCTGACCCGCACGACCCCAAGCACGGAACCGCCGACCGCGGCCAAACCAGGTCACCGCAAACCACACACCTGAGATAGGCTCAGCCATCTGCCCTCAGTGCAGGCTGAAGACCCATTTCAGGCCAAGGATCACGAGTGCCCGAACTCATCCGGTGGGTGTTGGTCCCGCTCATGCGTGCGTGGTCCGCGGCCACGACTCGCGACTACGCGGGCATCCCGCGTCCGACGGATGGCCAGCGCGCCCACTCCCCCGGAATCAACAGCGATCGCATCCTGATCTTCGGCAGCGGCCCCGCAGTCGGCTGGGGGGTGCTCAGTCACGACGTCGCCCTGCCCGGGTCGCTCGCGCGAGCCCTGTCCGCCCGCACCGGCCGGGGTACGGATGTCGATGTGGTCCCGAACCCGCACGTCACCATCCGAACGGCCCGGGCCGAACTCGACGGGCTGGGGCTCTGGCGGTACGACGCCATCGTCGTGAGCCTGGGCACGAGCGACGCCGTCAGCCTGATTCCCGCGCGGGTGTGGCAGCGGGAATTGACGGCGCTGCTGGACCGGATCGAACTGGAATCCTCGCTCACGACGAGGATCTTCGTGCTCGGCGTGCAGCCGATCCGGTCGATAGCCGCCTTCGATTCCCCCCTCGGCGCCGTGGCTGAGAAGAATGCCCGGTCCCAGAACGACATCAGTGCCTGGGTCTGCTCCCAACGCCCCCAGGCCCACTTCGTGCCGATGACGGCCAACCTGGCCGTGACGCCCGGGCGGGTGCGTACTGCGGCGCATTACAGCCGGTGGGCCGAACTCCTCGCCGCACGGATGGGGCCATCCCTCGACGCCGAACACCTCGAGGTCGACACGTCCGGCAACGGCCGTTCGAAGGCCCGTGACGCCGAGCAGCGCTCACCCGATCCGGGTCGCGCGATCGACCGGCTCGGCATTCTGGAAGGAGACCCGGACGCCAGGCTCGACCGGATCGTGGCCATCGCGAAGAGATCGTACGGCACCGCATCGGCCGCGCTCACCTTCATCGACGGCGACCGGCTCTGGGACAAGACGAACATCGGCCGGGCCCCGCGGGTCTTTCCGCTGGCAGGGTCGATCACGGCCATCGCGGTGAGCGAGCCCGGAGCGACGGTCGTGCCCGACGCTCAGGCGGAGGAGAGGTTTCGCGACCATCCCCTCGTGACGGGCGCCCCGCAGACCCGCTTCTACGCCGGGTTCCCGATCGAGGCAGACACCGGCGAGCGGATCGGCGTGCTCAGCGTGTTCGACCCGGAGCCCCGGCCCGCCGCCGACATCGACATCGTCCTGCTGCGCGAACTCGCCCTCCTGATCCAGGCGGAGCTGGGGCGCCTGCCGGACTAGCCGTGTCACACCGGGGCGACCGGCTGCCTGAGTACGGTCCGGAGCTTGGCGGGCTCGGTTCGGCGCGGGTCGCCGAGGTAGAGCTCGTGGTGCCGGCCGTTCATCCGCAGCCCGTGCTCGGCCAGGAACTCCCCGTGCAGGCCGGCGAGCGTGGGCGCCTCATCGGCGTAGGACCCGAGATGCAGCAGCTGCGCGCACAGGCCTTCGTCGAGGGCCTCCACCCGCACGCTCGCAAGGGCGGGCAGCTTCTTCTTCGCCCGGACCACCGCGATGGCGTCGGCGATGAAGGCATCCGTCACCCAGTCCGGCTGGCTGATCAGCATGGTCCACTGCCATCTCGCCTTCTCGCCGGCCGTGAAGACGGATGCGTCGTCGGCGTACCAGAGGCCCTCGAGCGGTGCCACGACCAGGTCCTGGCCGAGGGTGCGACGGCCGGCGAACTTGATCGCGTAGGCGACCGCGTAGAGCGCCTCGACGGCCTCGGCATAGGCGGGCGCGGTGGCCGGGTCGCCGCTGCCGTCGGCCGCGATGAAGCGCTGCGCGGGCACCTCGATCAGCTCCCAGTCGCGATTCGCGGGGGCGTAGAACGGCTTCAGCACGCGTTTCACGTCCCACGGGCCCGCCCCGGCCGGCGCGGTGTTGCGGGGCGAGCGCAGCTGTCCGGTGCGGCGGTCGGTGCGAAACGGCACTTCGCCGCTCATTCTGCGGTCCCACCCGACGCTGCGGCATCCTGCGGCGCCGCGTTCTGCGGCGCCGCGTTCTGCAACACCGAGAGGATGTTGCCGGCCGGGTCGGTGAACCAGGCGACCTTCGGGTCCCCGTTCCGGGAGACGCCCGCCGCGTCCTGGTCCATCCCCTCGTAGCGTTCGAATGCGACTCCCCGGGCCGTGAGCTCGGCCACCGCGGCGTCGATGTCCTCCACCACGAAGTTGAGGATGGTGAAGACGGCCGGCACGTGGTCCGGCTTCGGGTAGACGATCACCTCGGCCCCGCCGGGCAGGCGCAGGCGCAGCGGGCCCATGGCGTCATCCGTCACCTCGAGCCCGAGCGTCTCACCGTAGAAGCGGCGTGCGGCCGCCAGCTCGGGAACGGCGAATCCGCCGAACGCGTGCACGATTCCAATACTCATGTCAGGACTCCAGTCATCGAGGGCGGCCGGATGTCGGCCGGATGCGGCATCAGCGGGAGCTGATCGAGGCGAACTTGCGGATGCACAGCGGCACGAAAACGACCAGCATGACCGTGACCCCGATCAGGACCGTGGTGATCGGGTTCTGCAGGGTCCAGATGTCGGGAACCGGGGCGGTGCCCTCGTTGCCGAACAGCTCCCGGGCCGCCTGCACGAGCGCGGACACCGGGTTCCACTCGGCGAAGATGCGCAGCGGGTCGGGCAGGGTATCGCTGGGGACGAAGGCGACCGAGACGAAGGTCAGGGGGAACAGGATCAGGAAGGACGCGTTGTTGATCACCTCCGGTGACTTCACGCTCATGCCGAGCAGCGCCATCACCCAGCTGAAGGAGTAGCTGAACAGCAGCAGCAGCCCGACCCCGGCGAAGAACTCCGCCGGGGACGAATTCACCCGCCAACCGACGAAGAGCCCGGTGGCCATCATGATCACCATCGAGATCGTGTTCAGCAGCAGGTCGC
Source organism: Cryobacterium sp. TMT2-10 (assembly GCF_004403075.1). NCBI lineage: Bacteria > Bacillati > Actinomycetota > Actinomycetes > Micrococcales > Microbacteriaceae > Cryobacterium > Cryobacterium sp. TMT2-10. The sequence continues at coordinate 7,301 of NZ_SOGW01000090.1, forward strand.
CGTTGGTGCGTCCGATCAGCACGGCGGACGAGCTCATCGGCAGGCTGCGGAACCTGTCGATGATTCCCTCCTTGAGGTCCTGCGCCATCGCGGAGCCGGAGAAGGTCGACCCGAACACGACGGTCTGCGCGAAGATGCCGGCCATCAGGAACTGCACGTAGTCGGTGCCCTGCACGGAGATCGCGCCGCCGTAGACCTGGCTGAACAGCAGCACGAACATGATCGGCTGGATCACCGCGAAGACGAGCACGTCCGGGGACCGCTTGATCTTGATCAGGTTGCGCTTGGTCACCGTCCAGCCGTCGGAGTACCAGAGGGCGAGCGGGTTCCAGGCCGCCAGGCTGCCGGCGGCGCTCATTTCGACTTCTCCAATTCGCCGTCCTCCGCCGCGTCGGCGGCCCGGTCGGCCTTGTGCCCGGTGAGCTTCAGGAACACGTCGTCGAGGGTGGGCCGGCGCATCCCGGCGTCGTGCAGACGGATGTTGGCGGCGCCCAGTTCGGACAGGACATGCTTCAGCGCGTGGGGCCCGTCGATCACCGCGACCTCGAGTCCGCGGCCGTCGCTGGTCGACGTCGGCACACCCGCGCCGTACCGGGCCAGGATCTCCCGGGCCGCGGGGCCATCGTCACCCTCGACCAGGGCCAGCTCGAGCCGGTGCCCGCCGATCTGGGCCTTGAGCTGGTCCGAGGTCCCTTCGGCGATCACCCGGCCGTCATCGATCACGACGATGTCGTCGGCGAGCTGATCGGCCTCTTCGAGGTACTGGGTGGTCAGCAGAACCGTGGTGCCGTCGGCGACCAGACGCTTGATCACAGCCCAGAGCGCGATCCGGCTGCGCGGGTCGAGCCCGGTGGTCGGCTCGTCGAGGAACAGCACCTTCGGGTTGATCACCAGCGCGCCGGCCAGGTCGATCCGCCGGCGCATGCCGCCGGAGAACCCCTTGACCGGGCGGTTCCCGGCCGCGGTGAGTTCGAACAGGTCGATCAGTTCCTGGGCGCGACGCCGGGACGCGGTACCGCCGAGGTGATAGAGCCGGCCGACCATTTCGAGGTTCTCGAAACCAGTCAGGTTCTCGTCGACGGCCGCGTACTGGCCCGAGACGCCGATGATGCGCCGCACGGACTTCGGGTCGGCGGCCACGTCGATGCCGTCGACAAAGGCGGTGCCGGCATCCGGTCGAATCAGGGTGGTCAGCATCTTCACGACCGTGGTCTTGCCGGCGCCGTTGGGCCCCAGCAGCGCCTTCACGCTGCCGCGGGGCACGGACAGGTCCAGTCCGGCGAGCGCCCGCACGGGCCCGGACTTGGAACGGTAGGTCTTGGTCAGGCCAGTGGCCTCGATGATGGTCATTCGGTTGATCCCTGCCTGGTCGGGGGCGACACACGAGGTGGAAACGCGGTGAACCACAGACTCAACATTTTAACCACCCGCACCGGCTTCGACAATGACCGATCCGGGCAATAAACGGATGCGACGGCGGTCGCCGCCCGCGCGCACCGGCACCCCCGTGACTATGGTGTGCTCATGGATCAGGCGCGCTGGGACAGGCTCGTGCAGTGGCCGCTGCTCGCCGCATCCGTGCTCTTCCTGCTCAGCTACAGTTGGCGCGTGCTGGCCGACCTCGACGGCCCCCGGTACACGCTCACGTTCGCCATTCTGGTGCTCGCCTGGCTGGTGTTCCTGGCCGACTACCTGGTCAACCTCTATCTGGCGCCGCAGCGCGGACGCTGGTTCATCACCCATCTGTTCGACCTGCTGGTGGTCTTCCTGCCGGTCCTCCGGCCGCTTCGCCTGCTCAGACTGGTCACGATGCTGCCGGTGTTCCAGAAAACCCCGGGCTCGGCCGTTCGGTCCCGGGTCGGCCTCTACCTGGTCGGGGCGTCCAGCCTGCTGATCTGCATGGGCGCGCTGGCGGTGCTCGACGCGGAGCGGGCCTCGCCCCGCGCGAACATCACCACCATCGGCGATTCCGTCTGGTGGGCGTTCGTCACCGTGTCGACGATGGGCTACGGAGACTACTTTCCCGTCACCGGTGTCGGAAGGCTCATCACGGTGGGGCTGATGCTCGGCGGCGTCACGCTGGTCGGTGTGATCACGGCGACCCTGGCCTCCTGGATCATCGACCGCATCGCCGCCGTCGGCCAGGACCAGCGGTCCCGAGCGGGCAAGCACTAACCAATTCGACGGAGATTTTGAGTTAAAACCACGTTTCCGGCCGGTTTGGGCCCGATTCCGGCAAAATCTCCGTCGAATTCGTTCCGCGACGATGGTCTGGCGGCAGCGGCAGCGGCCCGAAGGCGGGTACGACTAGCGCAGCCGCACGAGTTCCGTCAGGTCGTCCCTCGGCAGCTCGTCGACCACGGCCGACACCGCCATCGAGTGCAGGAGCACCCCGCCGCCGATGGTGGTGAGAAACGCCGTGTCTGCGGCGTCGCGGCCCGTCGCGATCCGCACCAGCGACTGCCGGGGCGCCAGCAGGGTCGCGTCGACCACCTGCCAGGCGTCGTCGACGAAGGCCTCGGCCACGGCGCGGAAGTCCATTGGCGCCAACCCGGGCGCGTAGACGGAGACCAGCCGAGCGGGCACGTCGCGCGCCCGCAGCAGCGCCACGACCAGGTGGGCGTAGTCCCGGCAGACGCCCCGGCGGGCCAGCAGGGTGCGCACGGCGCCATCGGTCGGCAGTCTGGCCCCGGGCACGTAGCTGAGCTTCTGCCCGACCCACGACGTCACCCCGTGCAGCAGGTCGGCCCCCTCGAGCCCGGCGAATTCGGCGTGGGCGGTGGGACCGAGGCTGTCGGACTCGCAGTAGCGGCTCGGCCGCAGGTACCGCACCAGGTCGATGTCGGCCCCTGGCGACGGATGCGCCGGGCCGGCCAGGTCAGCGTGGTAATCCACCTCGACGGGGCCCGCTGCCACCTCGGCCAGATGCAGGCGGGTGCCGTGCTCGTCGGTGACCTCCCGAACCGGCACCTCGGCGCCACCCTGCATGACACTGAGGAGCTCGACCCGGTCGGCAGCGGCACCGGCAGCGTCGGCCGCACCGGCCGCACCGGCCGCGCCGACTGATTCCCGCGATGCGGTCGGGCCGCCCGCCACGGCGATGGACAACACGAGGCGTGCGGGCGCCAGGGCCTCGAGCGAGAGGTGCGCGGCCACGGTGCGTTTCATGCCTCGATCCTGACACGGCGCCGTGCGTGACGGCCACTCCGCGGCCGCAGCCACTGGCGAGGTGCCCGGCGCGGGGCCACACTGGGGCCGCATGCTGGGTGAACTGAACGAGCCTGAGATCGACGCTGTGCTGCGCCAGGCCGTGGTCGGCCGAATCGGCTGCCACGCCGAGGGCTGCACCTATATCGTGCCGATCTCCTACGCCTACGACGGTGACGCCGTGTACGGCCACAGCGCATCCGGAAGCAAGGTGCAGATGATGCGGGCGAACCCGTCGGTCTGCTTCGAGGTCGAGGAGGTCGACGATCTCGCGAACTGGCGCAGCGTGATCGGCTGGGGCAGCTATGAGGAATTGACCGGTGAGGATGCCGCGGCCGGGATGCGGGTGCTGCTGACCCGGTTCGCGCCGCTGGTCACGAGCGTCACCGCCGAGCCGCACCTGGGCCCGGACGGCACCGTTCTGCCGGGCCCGGCACCGGAGCCGAAATCGGTGCCCAAACCGGGGCCCGGGCCCCGGCCGAAGCCGGGTCCCGGGACATCCGTGCTGCCCCCGGACCACGCCGCCGCGGGGTCATCCCCGCACGCCGTGATCTACCGGATCCGGCTGACCGAGAAGACCGGCCGGTTCGAGAAGGCCTGAGTTCGAGAAGGCCCGAGTCGGAGAAACCCGCGGGGCCTACGCCTTGCCCGCGGCGAGGATATCGACGACGAACACGAGCGTGTCGGTGCCCGTGATCCCGGCCTGGGTCTGTCCCGCATCACCGTAGCCGAGCGCCGGCGGGATGATGATGACGACCTGGGAACCGACCGTCTGGCCGACGAGGCCCTGGGCGAACCCGGGAACGACGCTGCTCAGTGACATCGGGGTCGGTCCGCCCTTGCCCCAGGACTGGTCGAACACCTTGCCGCTGGACCAGACGACGCCCGAGTACTGCACGGTCACGGTCGCCCCCTCCGCGACCTTGCGGCCGTCGCCCTTCTTCAGCACCTCGGTCTTCAGGTCGGCTGGGGCGTCGGCCTTGGGGATGGTCACGGTCGGGGCGCCGTCCTTGGCCAGCGCCACGGTCGGGAAGCCGTCCTGGGGCTTCTGGTCCTTGCCGCTGGCGCGGGTCGGGATCTGGCCCTTGACGTCGATGACGAAGATGATGTTGTCCTTGGCGCCGACCTTGAGGTCCGCGTTTCCGGCACCGCCGAAGGCGTCAGCCGGCGGCGAAACGACGGCGACACGCGCTCCGTAGTTGGAGCAGGCCACGCCCTTGATGATGGCCGGAAAGACGCCCGACTTCTCGTCGAGGGTGATGGAGGCGCCGGCGGCGTCACCGTAGCCGCCGGCGTTCATCTTCTCGCCCGTGGTCGCGTTGTAGACCGCGAAAGCGAGTTCGACGACGTCGCCGGTCTTCACGGCGCCACCCTTGCCCTCGGTGATGACGCTGCGTTCGGTGGTCTTCGTGCTCAACGGCTTCGAGAATTTCACCGTGGGTTCCGCGTTGGCCTTCCCGGCGACCTTGACGGAATCCGAGACCTTCCCGGAATCGGTGCAGGAGATCGACGACGCGCCGGCCGCCTTGTCGGTCGAGGGAGAGGCGCTGCAGCCCGCGAGCGCGAGAACGGCGACGGTGGCAACGGAGATGAGGGCAGGAAGTTTACGCACGCTGATCTTTCTATTCGTCAAAGCCTGGTGTGGCTGGATTGAGGCGGGTTGGAACAGCCGCCCAACGCCGGGCCTTCGCCAGTATGCCGGAACGACATCTGTACCGGCTGAGTCCCCGGGTCAGAGGCCCTCGGCGATCGCCGCGGTGGCGAGGAGCCACGCCTCCCTGGTGCGAGGGTCGAGAGCGTCGATGTTGAGCGATCCGCCGGCGACGAGGGCGGCGTCATAGGGAACGTCGACCACCGCGCGGGTCAGCTGGCTGAAGTGGTCGTGCAGCCGTTTGGACAACTGGTGGTCCGCCGTCTTGGCCGGCGACGCGAGGATGGTGACCGCCTGCGCGACCTTGTCGGCGTGGCCCTTCTGTCGCAGCCCGTCCAGCAGGGCGGCCGCCCCGTAGGCGGTGTCCTCGCGGATCGTCGAGACGACGACGAGCTGGTCGGCCGTTTCGACGGCCGCTTCCCAGTTGGAGGCCCGCATGTTGTTGCCGGTGTCGATGATGAGCACGCGGTAGAACCGGCTCAGGGCAGCGTGCAGTTTGCCGAAGGCCACGTCGTCGATGCTGGCCGCTCCGGCCGGATCGAGGTCGGAGGCGAGGGCGTCGAACCGGGCATCGCCCTGGTTGCGCACGTAGTTGTCGAGGTCGCCGACGCGGGCGGAGCTCGAATAGGCGAAGTTGTCCAGGTCGCGCAGCAGGTCGACGGCGGTGTTGGTGTGCGAAGCGGTCTGTGCCCGCACACCGAGTGTGCCCATGGTCTCGTTGTTGTCCCAGGCGAGCGTGTACCCACCGCGATGGATGCCGAAGGTCGCCGCGATCAGGAGAGTGGCCGTCGTCTTGTGCGCGCCGCCCTTGGGGTTGAGCACGACGATGGTGCGCGGACCGACCAGCCGGCGCTGCACCGAGGCCACGGCGGCGCGGTGCGCCATCTCCGCGCCTCCCGGAGCCGGGGACACCACGCCGCCGGTCAGGCGGCGAACCGTTCCCTGCCAGCCCAGAATCGCCGGGCCGGCCACCATCGCCGGACGGGAGTTCATGAAATCGGAGAGATTGGGGCCCGCCTCGTCGCCGGAGACGCCATTCGAGGAAGCCGGGGCAGCCGGGGCAGCCGGCACCAGCCCGATGAAGGCCGAGGCAGAGCGGGGAACGCTGTGCGCGTCGGCCTCGGAGCCGAGGTCGAGGTCTGAGTCGAGGTCTGAGTCGAGGTCCGAGTCCTTGAGGTCCGAATCCAGGTCGGTCGACGGATCGAACATGAGGTTCTCGAACGGCTGGACCATGACGGATTCGAACGGGTCGGCCGGTCGGGCCGGCACGAAGTCCGCCTGGGAGGCCTCGAGCACGACAGCATCCAGGGGCGCCGGCTCGGAGCCGGTCAGGTCGCGGTCGGGCGCGTCGGCGTCGGTCTCGTGAGCGTCCGTCGCGTCAGTATCCGTCGCGTCAGCATCCGTCGGGAACCCGTCACTCGCACCGAGGGTGTCGGCCTCGAGGAACAGGGCCTCGATGTCGGCGTGGGGCGTGGCGTTCGCCATGTCGGCACGGTACGGTTCCGGCGAGGCAACCACGTCGATCACCATGGTCCCGGTCGGCTCGGCCGGATCGGCCGGATCGGCCGCGGGAGCAGGCGGGTTGGTGACCCCGAACGAGCGGGCGGCGGCGGCCGCGGGCTTCGGGATGAAGGCGCCGTCGGATTCCACGTCCCCGTCAGGGTGCACGATCAGTGGCGACTGGCCCTGCTCGTCCTCGGCGGTCAGGCGCACCGGACGGCCGACCTTGAGGGCGGCATCCGTGACCCGGTTGATGATCTCCTCGCGAACGCCGGCCTCGTCGGCGGCGACGATGTGCTGGCTCACGCCATCGATGGTGAGGTCCCCCGTGCCGTCGCTGCGGATCATCGCGCGGATGCGCGGGAGTTCGGATACGTTCTGCTTCATTTCGGCCTTATTTCCGTCGAGCTCAGCTCATCAGCGTGAGCACGTCGAAGATCCATCGAGCGTGCCGCCCCCAGCCTAACGGGGCAAGACGTGCTACCCCTCGTTCGGGCGGCGGTGCGGCCCGAGCCCGACAAACGATTCCCAGCTGGTTGGCATCCTGCGAAAGCATCACGAAATCAAGGATTTGTGCCCCGGACTCTTGCCGGGACCGCCGGTCGTGGCTCACCCTTAAGTGATGAAAGACACCGACTGGGTTTCGATCGCGTACTGCCGGGACTGCGGGGTCTACGGCACGGCCACCATCCGCGATGACCACAATTTCGTCTGGCCGGAGATCGTGCACGAAACCGACTGCCAGCTCGCTCGACACGGGGACATCAAGGAGATGCACTCGTGGTCCCCCAGTGCCCGGCCCGCCGCCGCGGCACCCTCCGGCCTGCTGGCCTGAGCCTCGCCGGTCCCGGCCGGGTCCCGGTTCGCCGGGAACCGAAGCCGGGAAAGCGTCAGGCGGCGTGCGGAGCCTGGCCGGTGTATCCGGACCAGCGAATGGCGTTCCGGCCGGCCCGGGTGGCGTGGGTGTCGTCGTGGCCGTTCTGGCGCCGGCACTCGACCAGGTCGTTCGCCGGGGTGATGTGCGGGTCACGGCACGAGTTCGCATAGCTGGTGTAATCGGTTTCGAGAAGGAGTTCGTCGTCGGTCATGGCTGCGTGTTTCCTGGTTCTGCCGCTGCGTTTCCGCTTCGGTGGTTCTGGTGGTTCACCCGGTTTTCAGCGGGCCAGTCGTCACTCCGCGCTGGTGATCCTGCTCCGTGCAGGGCCGTGCGAGGCTGGTTCTGTTTTTGACAGCGTACGGGGGTGAGTCGCGATTGCCAGCACGAACCCGAGCATTGGTCACTTCCGTTACCGAATTGGTGGCGGCGGCCCGATCAGACCGTCGCGACGGATGCGCTCTACTGCTCCAGCTCGAGGTGCAGGTCGCGCAGCATCATCTTCATGACCTTGCCCGTGGCCGTGCGGGGCAGCGTCTCGACGAACTGCACGTCGTCGGGAACCTTGAAGCTCGCGATCAGGTAGCGCGTGTGCGTCAGCAGGTCGACGGCCGTGGCGGCGTGGTCGGGCCGGAGCACCACGTAGGCCTTGGGACGCTCGCCCCACTTCTCATGCGGGATGCCTACCACGGCCACGTCGAGCACGGTCGGGTGCGAGAGCATCGCATTCTCCACCTCGATCGAGGAGATGTTCTCACCGCCGGAGATGATGATGTCCTTGGCCCGGTCCCGCAGCTCGAGGTAGCCGTCGGGGTGCATCACGCCCAGGTCACCGGTGTGGAACCAGCCGCCCCGGAACGCCTCGGCGGTCGCCTGCGGATCCCGGTAGTAGCCGAGCATGACGTTGTTGCCGCGCAGCACGATCTCCCCGATCGTGACCCCGTCCTTCGGCACGTCGACCATGAACTCGTCGACCACCCGGGCGCTCTCGGCCTGCAGCATCCCGACGCCCTGGCGCGAGATCCTTCGGGCACGCTCATCGGCGGGCAGGTCGTCCCACTCCGGCTGGTATTCGCAGATCGTGTACGGCCCGTAGACCTCGGTCAGCCCGTACACGTGCACGACGTTCACCCTCAGCCGCTCCAGCTGCTCGATCACACTGGGCGCGGGCGGCGCCCCGGCCGTGGTGATGCTGAGCGGCCGGTCCAGCTCGTGCGCCTGGGGGGCGTTCGCGATCAGGCTGCACACCGTGGGGGCGCCGCAGAGATTGGTGATGCCGAGCGTGTCGATGGCGCCCCACACGCTGTCGGCGCGCACGGCGCGCAGGCACACGTGGGTCGCCCCGGCCGCGGTGACAGCCCAGGGCGTGCACCAGCCGTTGCAGTGGAACATCGGCAGGGTCCACAGGTACACGGATGCGCTCGTGAACGAATTGTGGAAGACCTCGCCGAACGAGTTGAGGTAGGCACCGCGGTGCGAGTACACAACCCCCTTGGGCTTGCCGGTCGTGCCGGACGTGTAGTTGATGGTGAGCGGCGCCCGCTCGTCGTCGACGTCCCAGCGCAGCGGCCGGGCATCCGTCAGGGCGGCGGCGTCGCCGTCGGCCAGGAAGGACTCGAGGGTCTGCTGGCCGAAGTCCAGCCCGCTCGCGGCGAGACCGAATTCGGCGTCGGCCATCTCGATCACGCCGCGAAGGAACTTCGAGGACGGCCGGGCGTCGCCGACCGTGGCGGCCAGCTCGGCGTCGACGAACAAGAGTGACGCCTCGGAGTGTTTGAGCACGTACTCGATCTCGGGCCGGGCCAGCCGGGAGTTGAGGGCCACCAGGATTCCGCCGGCCAGGGGCACGGCGAAGTGCGCGATCAGCATCTCCGGCACGTTCGGGGCCAGGAACACGACCCGGTCACCCGGTGCGATGCGGGCACGGATGCCCCGCGCCATCCGTTCGGCCGCCGCCTTGAACTCGGTGTAGCTGTAGCGGCGGCTGCCGTAGAGGATGGCGTCCTTGTTCGGGTAGACCTCCGCCGACCGCTGCAGGAATCGCAGCGGGGTGAGCGGGGAATCGTTGGCTAGCCCGGCTGCGGGCTCGAGCGTCGTCATCTGTTCAAACATGGGGACTCCCTTGTCCGTCGTTTGGTGCGCGTGTCGTGCGAGAGATTCGTGCCGGCAGAGCGAAATCGGCAGAGCAAATCGCCGAGCGAAGTGCGGTGAAGTGCGGTGAAGCGCGGTGAATCAGCGGAAGGCGCTGATCCCGGTGAGGTCGCGCCCGATCAGGAGGGACTGCACGCTTTCGGTGCCCTCATAGGTGTGAATGGACTCGATGTCGGCCAGGTGCCGGATGACGTGGTTCTCCAGCAGGATGCCGTTGCCGCCGAGCATGTCGCGGGCGATGGCCGCGATCTCCCGCGCGGCGCGGGTGTTGTGGTACTTCGCCAGCGACGCCTGGATCGGCCGCAGCGTGCCGGCGGCGTCGAGTTCGGCGAGGCGCAGGCAGTGCAGCTGCATCGACGTGAGCTGGGACAGCATGATGGTCAGGCGCTCCTGCACCAGTTGGAAGCCGGCGAGCGGCTTGCCGAACTGGATGCGCTGGGTCGAGTAGTTCAGGGCCGCCTCGAAGACGGCGGTCGCGTGGCCGAGAGCGGACCACGCCACCCCCAGCCGTGTCGCGAACAGCACCGCGGAGGCATCCTTGAACGTGCGGGAACCGGGCAGGACGGCGTCGAGCGGCACCCGCACGTCGTCGAACCAGATCCGGGCCTGATGGATGGCGCGCAGCGATCCCTTTCCGGTGATCGCCTCCGCGCGATAGCCGGGGGTGTCCTGCTCGACCAGGAAACCGCGCACGTTACCGTCGTCGTCCCTGGCCCAGACGACGGTCACGTCGCCGACCGAGCCGTTGCCGATCCACTTCTTCTCTCCGTTGATGACCCACTCGTCGCCGTCGCGGTGCGCCGTGGTCTCCAGGCCCACCGAGTCGGAGCCGTGGTCCGGCTCGGTCAGGGCGAAGGCCCCGAGTTTCTCGGCTCGGGCGAGCGGCACCAGCCACTGTTCCTTCTGCGCATCGCTGCCGAACAGGGCGATGCTGCGCAGGGCCAGTCCGCCCTGGACCGCGACCACCGTGCCCATCGAGCCGTCGCCGCGGGAGATCTCCATGTTGACGAGGCCGGCGGCGAGCGGCGACATCTCGGTCAGGCCCGGGCCCTCGACCCCGTCGGTGAGCAGGTCGAGTTCGCCGAGCCGGCGGGCCAGGTGGATCGGGTATTCGGCCTTGTCCCAGGCCTCGGTCAGTTCGTCCAGCGTCTCCGTGGCGAACGTGCGGGCGCGGTCCCAGAAGGCCCGGTCGGCGGCGGGCACGTCGGCGAACACACCGTAGTAGTCGGTGTCGAGGGGCATGGAGACGTCGTAGTCGGGCACGGTTTCCCTTTCGTGGAGGACAGGCGAGGGGTTCAGCGGGTGGCCACGGTGGCCACCCCGGCCGGGTGGAAGAGGACGCCGTGCGCGGACATCGAGGCCCCCGACCGGTCGAGCAGCGGGGTCAGCCCGCCGGTGTGGTGCGGGTAGTTGGCCCCGAGGATCATGCAGGCGTCGATGTCGGCGGCCGTCTGCACGGTGCCCTCGGCGAGCATCCGCCCGGCTTCGTCGGCGAGGCCGTGCAGCAGGTGCCGGCGCACGTCCGCCTGGCTGCCGGGCACGACCGGACGTGCGTCGACGGGCGGCAGGATCTCCGCGACGGCCGCGGCGGCCGCCGGCGTGAGCACGCCGTCGGGGCCGACGTAGCTGGGCAGCGAGAGCTGCACGATCCGGCGCAGGCTCGGGCTGACCGTGAACCGGTCGGCGAAGCCCTGCTCCATGGTGTCGAGAATGTGCAGCTGCACGGCCGGTCCGATGTGACGGATGAGGGCGAGCGGCGTCATCGGGAAGCCGTCGCCGACGAGGGCGGTGTCCACGAGTTGCGCGTCCGCACCGGCATCGATCAGGGCGAGCGCGTCGCTGAACCAGCGGGTGATCAGGCGGTTGACGACGAACCCGGACGAGTCGGCCACGAGCACGGCCGTCTTGCCCAAGCGGCCGGCGAGGGTGAAGGCCGCCTCGACGGTCTCCTGGCTGGTGTCGGGCGCCCGCACGATCTCCACCAGGGGCAGCACGGCGACCGGGTTGAAGAAGTGGAACCCGACCAGGCGTTCCGGGTGGAGCAGGTGTGCGCCCTGGTCGGCGATCGAGAGCGAGGAGGTGTTGGTGAGCAGTAAAGCGCCCGGTTTCACGACCGCCTCGATCGAGGCCCAGACGTCCCGTTTGACGGTCAGGTCTTCGAAGACCGCCTCGATCACGATGTCGCAGCCGGACAGGTCGGCCACGTCGGTCGTGCCGCTGATCAGGGCGGAGACGCGGGCGCTCTGCGCATCCGTCATCGTGCCCCGGGCGACGGCCCGTTCGAGCTGGTCGGCGATGCAGTCGATGGCCTGGCTGACCCGGTCGGGCGTGAGGTCGGTGATCAGCACGGGGACGTCGAGGCGCTCGGCGAAGACGAGCGCGAGCTGGGTGGCCATGCGCCCGCCGCCGACCACGCCGACCGCGGCGGCCGACTCACCGGACCCGCCGTGGCGGCTGCGCTTACGGGCGGCCTGCAGGGCATAGAAGGCGTAGATGCTGGCCCGGCACTCGTCGCTGTAGAGCAGCGTGCCGAACGCGGCGATGGTCTCGGCCGCGACCGGGTCGCCGCCGCCGGCGAGCCGCTGCTCCGTGCGGGTGGAGGGTCCGGCGTGGGCTGTACCGGCGGTGCCGGCGGCGGACCCGCGGGTCTCGGCGGCCGTTCGGGTGCCGGCCTGCCAGGTGGTCAGAAGGGTGAGTGCGGCGTCGACGGCCGGGATGGCCCCGGGGATCCGCCTGGCCACGGCGGCGCGCACGTCGGCCGGGTCCCACGAGGCGGGGCGCGATCCGGGCCGTGCCACGGATGCCGCGGCGGTCGCGGCCGCCGTCGGGGCGGGGGTCTCCGTTCCGGCCAGCACCTCCGCCGCCCAGGCGAGGGAATCCGTGACGAAGTCCTCGTCGCCCAGGACCACATCGACCAGGCCTCGCCGCAGGGCCTCTCCGGCGGCGAGGTGTCGCCCGGACAGCGACCGGGTGACCGCGATGTCGGCGGCATCCGCGACCCCGATCAGCTCGCTCAGCGAGGAGAGGCCGCCCCAGCCGGGCACCAGCCCCAGCCGCACCTCGGGCAGGCCGATGCTACGGGCGGAGCGGGCCACGGTGCGGTAGTCGGCGCGGAGTGCGAGTTCGAGGGCGCCGCCCAGGGCCGTGCCGTTGATGAAGGCGAAGGTCGGCAGGCCGAGCCGGCTGATCCGGTCCAGCACCGAGTAGCCCTCGCGGGCGATGCGTTCGCCGTCTGACCGGGAGGTGGCGAACCGGAACGGGCCGAGATCGGCGCCGGCCCCGAAGATGGCCCCCTCGCCGGTGAAGGCGACGGCGTCCACCTGGCCGGCGTCGAGCGAGTCCACCGCGTCGCGCAGGGCCGTGAGCGCGTCCCAGGTCCAGGAGAGGAGTGCGCCGGGAGGAGGGCTGAAGGCCACCAGGGCGAATCGGCGGCCACCGACGGTTCGGTTGCTGACGTCGACTTGTGTGCTCAGCCCATTGTGCACGGTGCCCCCTTGCGCCGGTCATGAAATGCGTAAGTACAAGTTGTACCTGAGACTCAGTCTCAGGTCAAGTGATACTCAGTCTCACGCCGAGGGCGCTACGGAGGCGGAACGGAGCTGCGCCTCGATGGCGCGGGCCACCGCGCCCGGCGGTGTGGCCGCCGGGAAAACGGCGACGATCACGGCATCCGTCTGCGTTTTGCCACGGCCGTTCGCGACCCCATCCGGGTGGAACAGACGACTGACTTCCGCCAGCTCGGCATCCAGCGCGTCGGTCCCGACCTGCTCGGCGCCGCGGATCAGCCGGCGCAGAACGTAGTTGTGCGTGGCCGTCACTGCGGCCGCGAATCGAATCGTCGTCAGGGCCGGAACATCGGGGACTGCGGCGCGGAGATAGCTGGCGAAAATGCGTTCGTACCGGATCGCCATGATGGTTTCCCGGTCTCGCAGCACGGGGGTCTGCCGCACCACCTGGTCCCGGATGCGCACGATCTCCAGGCGTTCGCGGAACCGCTTGAAGACCATGGTGGCGGCCTCGGTGACGGCACGCCAGGGATCGTCGTGCGGGGCCGTGAAGTAGGCGCCGATCAGCGCGATCAGTTCATCGTGGTCGGCGAAGATCACATCGTCTTTCGAGCGGAACTGCCGGAAGAAGGTGCTGCGGGAGACCCCCGCCGCCTCGGCGATGTCCACGGTGCTCGTCGCCTCATAGCCCTGCTCGAGGAACAGGCGCACGGCGATATCGGCGACAGCCACCCGGGAGAGCGGTCGGTGCTGCCGGGACGCGTCGGCAGGAGGGGAGGATCCCTCGGGAAGTACGGACATAGTCTGGCGAAATTAGCACGGAACTCCCGGGTTCCGCGGAGCCTAGACCGGGCGGCGCCTTCCGGGCATTCTGGGACGGACGACGGGAGCAGCATGTCCATATCTGATCGAGGCGTCCACCCTCCGGCCCACCGCGCGCCGGTCGAGGGCCGTCGCATGGTTCGTTACGCGTGGATCTGCGTGGCGGTGCTGCCGGTCTCCTTCGTCGCGGCCATGATCCTCGGCGACGCCCTGCTCAGCCTCCAGGGCTACGACAGCGGCACGGAATCGCCGATCCCGATCGGAGTCCTGCTGCTGGCCGGTATTCCCGCCGTGCTGGTCCTGATCGCGCCGACCGTCCCGGCGATGTGGTTCGGCTTCCGGGCGCGGCGCCTGGGCGCGTCCTCCGGCCTCATCCCGGCCGTGATCGGGGCGACGGTGCTGGCCTTCGGCGTTCTCACGAACACACTTCCCCTCCTGTTCAGCAGGTGAGCCGCCGGCTGGAGCGCACTCCCCGGAAACCCACTCTGGTCTCGGGCGCGAATCCGGGGTAACGTTTCGGGCAGCCTGTCATGCACCCTCGTCGCCATTCACGGACCCGGAGGGGTTGGACAGGACATCCGGTGCGCTGACTCTCACGTTTCTTCTCGCCTGAGAGCGCTCCCCCCCAGCACTGTGACGCAGTCCAAAAGAAGAAGGTCGGCATGGAGTTCAGTCCCCCCTGCGTGAAGAAGGCATGCCACGGGCGGATGCGCACGCGCGCTCCAGCCGGCGAGACGCTGGCGGATGAGGAAATCTGGTTCCAGTGCGAGGAATGCGGCACCGAGAAGCACTCCACGAACCTCGGCGCCCACGACGCCCGCTAGAAGCCCGCAGCCCCGTCTGCACCGACCATGTCCCCGACCACGTCTCCGGCGTGAACGAATTCGACGGAGATTTTGCCCGAAACGGCCTCAAACGCTCAGGAACACAGGTTTTAAGCGAGAATCTCCGTCGAATTGGTTAGGGGCTACGGGGCGGTCGGTTGCGAAGCGGGTGGCGCGGCCGCCTGCGCGGCGAGCCGGGCACGCACGACGTCCATATCGAGGGTCTTCAGCGCCTGCACCAGCGTCTCGAGCTGGGTCGGGTTCAGCGCTCCCGCCTGGGAGAAGACCGGCATCTGCTCCTTGAACGCCATCAGGGTCGGGATCGACGAGATCGAGTATGTGCGGGCGAGCTGCTGCTGGGCCTCGGTGTCGACCTTGCCGAAGGCAACATCCGGATGCTGCTCCGAGCCGGCCTCGAAGGTCGGCGCGAAGGACCGGCACGGTCCGCACCAGGCCGCCCAGAAGTCCACCAGGACGATGTCGTTGTCGGCCACGGTCTGGTTGAACGTGGCGTCGGTCAGAGTGAGTGTGGCCATTCGGCTTCCTTCTTTCTCGTGAGGTGAAACGGGTCAGTCGCGCCGGTCAGCGCACCTGTTCGCCGGCCTGGCGCCAGGCGCCCATGCCGCCGCGCACCGAATACGACACATACCCCTTCTCGGCCAGCAGCCGGGCGGCGGAGGCGGAGCGCGCGCCGGACCGGCAGATCGCCACGACGGGGCGGTGTTTGGGGATGCCGGCCGTGCTGGTCTGCAGTCGGTCCAGCGGCACGTGCTTGGCCTGCGGCGAATGTCCGCTGCGCCATTCGTCCTGGCTGCGCACATCGACCAGGGTCGCCCCCGAGGCCATCAGCTGTTTGGCTTCTGCCACCCCGATGGTCTTGTAGGGCTTGGTGAAGATGGCCTTGAGTGAGTCGAGCATTCCCATGGAACGGGTCCTTTCGGTGATGAAGAAACGGGTGCGGGTGCAGGTGCGGAGCTCAGCCGGTGACCAGGGCGTAGACGCTGGCCACGCTCACCCCGGCGGCGACGACCAGCACGACGCCGGCGAAGGTGGCTTTGACCTTGCGTTCGGAGAGCCGGGTGGCGAATCGGGCGGCGACCAGCGAGCCCGCGATGGCGGCTCCCGCGAAGGTCAGCACGAGGGGCCAGTCCAGCGCCAGCGTGCTGGCGTACGCGGCCAGTCCCGCGGCCGAGTTGATCACGATGATCACGAGGGACGTGCCCACGGCGACTCCGATGCCCAGGCCGAGCACGAGGGTCAGCGCCGGCACGATGATGAAACCGCCGCCGATGCCGAGCAGGCCGGTCAGGAACCCCACCAGCGCCCCCACCAGCAGGGCCCGGGGCACGTGGGTGCGCAGGTTGCGGCGCTCGGGGCTCACAACGGCCGCCTGGCCCCGCTTCGGGATCATCCGGATGCCGGCGATCACCATCAGGGCGGCGAACACGAGCATGAGCAGGTTCGGGTCGAGCATCCGGTTGACGGCCGCACCCAGCCAGGCGGCCGGGATGCCGGCGAGCGCGACGATCGTCGCCGTGCTCCAGTCGACGCCCTGACGGATGCGCGGCAGCACCCCGACCAGCGCGGCCAGGCCCACGACGATCAGCGAGGAGGGGATGGCCTCGGCGGGGCTGAGCCCCAGCGCGTAGACGAGGGCGGGGACGGCGATGATCGAGCCGCCGGCCCCGACGAGCCCGAGCAGGCCGCCGACCAGCAGTCCGAGCGGCAGGGCGAGGAGAAGTACCCCCATGATCAGGCGTGCGCCGGCACGCGCAGTGCGGCCCAGGCGTTCGGGGCCACGCTGGAGCGTCGGCCGCCGCGCGAGAGACACCCGATGTAGTACTGCTTCACGATCATGGGTATCCTCCGGAGTCAGCCGACCGCAACGGATGCGGTGGATCGCCCCAGTCTCGCACATACCCCTGGGGGTATGCAAGAAGCCCGGTGGCGTAGCGTGTATCCCGCTGCTGGCCGCCGATCTCAGGCCAGTCTCCCCCACCCGGAAATGAGCCCCCACCATGGCAGACGGATCGCCCGCCGCACCATCGGCCGCCACCGGGCAGGAGTCCGCGGGCCGTCAGCGCCGAGCCGGACGACCGCACGAAAACGTTTTGTCCCGGAAGCTCATCACCGAGGCGGCGCTGACCGTGATCGGAGTCGAGGGTTACGGCGCCTTCACGATGTCGAGCCTGGCCCGGCGCCTGAGCGTAGCCCCGTCGGCCCTCTACAACCACGTCACCTCCAAGCAGGAGGTACTGCGATGGTTACAGGACCACGTGATGACCCAAGTGGACGTCAGCGGGTTCACCGCGGAGCCGTGGGACGCCGCGGTGCGCCGCTGGGCCTGGTCCTACCGTGACGTCTTCGCCGGCCACGTTCCCCTGATTCCCATCGTCGCCGTGCTGCCCGTCGCCGGCGCCCCCGAGACCCTGAAGATGTACGAGAAAGTCGCCGTCGGCCTGGCCGCAGCCGGGGTACCGGCAGCCCTGATCGTGCCGGGCATCGTTGCCCTGGAGTCGTTCATCTTCGGCTCCGCCCTGGACGCCACGGCCCCCGCCGACATCTTCGACACCGCGGACCTGTCCGGCACCAGCCCGACCTTCACCGCCGCGGTCGCCGCCCAGGACCGGGACACCGGCGAGCCGGCCGACGTCGCGTTCCGGTTCGGCCTGGACGCCCTCCTGGCCCAACTGGACTCGACCCGGCAAAAGGCCTCGGCCGACTGATCCGCCTCGGCAACGATCTGCAGGCAGTTTTCTTCATTCGCTTGCAATCTCGCAGGTCCACACCCAAACTAAACGAACTCAATTCATTTTGAGTCACAAACCCCCTCCCCACGACGCCTCGTCAGAGCTGACGCGCGCGCCCTGCTTCCCGAAAGAGTCATCATGACCGAAGTTTCCACCAGGGCCGCACCGGCTCCGGGCACCCCCGCTCACGCGCACAGCGCTCAGATCCACGACGCGGCGGGCACCCGCCACGGCATCACGGGCAAGGGACTCAAGGGCGGGCAGCTGGGCCTGCTGGCCGTCGTCGTGATGGGCGTCTCCTCGGTCGCCCCCGCCTACAGCCTGACCAGCTCGCTCGGTGCGACCGTGAGCGAGGTCGGATTCCAGGTTCCGGCGATCTTCATCGTCGCCTTCATCCCGATGATCCTGGTGGCACTGGCCTACCGTGAGCTCAACGCCGACTCCCCGGACAGCGGAACGTCGTTCACCTGGACCACCAAGGCGTTCGGACCGTTCGTCGGCTGGATGGGCGGTTGGGGCATGCTCGCCGCCAACATCATCGTGCTCTCCAGCCTGGCCGGCGTCGCCGTCAGCTTCTTCTACGTCTTCCTCGGCGAGGTCTCCGGCAATCCCGCCCTCGCCGACCTCGCCGACAACACCGCGGTGAACATCATCACCTGCCTGGCCTTCGTCGCCCTCGCCGTCTGGGTCAGCTACCGCGGCCTGCACGCCACGAAGCTCGTGCAGTACGGCCTGGTCGGGTTCCAGCTGGTCGTGCTCGGCATCTTCACCGTCTCGGCCCTGATCGGCGCCGGCGCCGCCGCCTCGACCACGGCCATCCCCTTCAGCTGGGAGTGGTTCGATCCCACCCAGGTGCAGAGCTTCAGCCAGTTCGCCGCCGGAATCTCGCTGGCGATCTTCGTCTACTGGGGCTGGGATGTCTGCCTCACCATGAACGAGGAGACCAAGGGCGGCCAGAAGACGGCCGGCAAGGCGGGAACCCTGACCGCGCTCGTCGTGCTCGGGCTCTACCTCGCTCTGATCGTGGCGACCATGATGGTGTCCGGCATCGGTGTCGACGGCATCGGGCTCAGCAACCCGGACAACCAGGGCAACATCTTCGCGGCCATCGCGTCGCCGATCATGGGGCCGCTCGCCGTTCTGATGTCCCTGGCCGTGCTGGCCAGCTCCGCCTCCTCGCTGCAGTCCACGATGACATCGCCGGCACGGACACTGCTGGCGATGGCCCACTACAACGCGCTCCCGCCGAAGTTCGCCAGCATCAGCAAGCGGTTCGGCTCCCCCGGCTACGCCACGATCGCCGCCGGCGCCATCGCGGGCGGGTTCTACGCGGTCATGACGATCATCAGCGTCAACGTTCTCAACGACACCATCATGTCCCTGGGCCTGATGATCTGCTTCTACTACGCGCTCACCTCCTTCGCCTGCGTCTGGTACTTCCGGCAGAGCCTGTTCAGCAGCATCCGAAATTTCTTCATGCGCCTGCTCGTCCCGGGACTCGGGGGCCTGATGCTCAGCATCGTCTTCGTTCAGACCGCGGTGAGCAGCTGGAGCCCCGACTTCGGAAGCGGTTCCGAGGTCTTCGGGATCGGGCTGGTCTTCGTGATCGGCGTCGGACTGCTGCTCCTGGGCGTCGCCGTGATGGGCCTGACCTACTGGCGCCAGCCGAGCTTCTTCCGCGGTGAGACCCTGCGCCAGGACACTCCCGCACTGGTCGTGCCCGAGTAGGGGCCGGCCGGCCTCACGGCGGGGGTGGAGCGCGCTCTGGCGTAGCGTGGGTGCAGCAATGACCGCACCCCGCTCCGCTCCCCCGGCATCCGGGCTGCCCCGCGCCTGGACGGGGCACTCCCGCGGCAGCCGCGACTACCGCCGGCTCCTGGCCGGCCTGTTCTTCGCCGGCATCGCGACCTTCGCCCAGCTCTATTCGCCCCAGGCGACGCTGCCCCAGATCGCAGCGGACCTGCACGTCGGCGCGGCGACCGCCGCCCTCGTGGTCTCCGCCTCCACGGTGGGCCTGGCGATCGGCGTCATCCCGTGGTCGGCGGTCGCCGACCACATCGGTCGCGTGCGGGCGATGACCGTCGCCGTCACGGCGGCCACCGTGTTCGGGCTCGTGGTGCCGTTCGCGCCCACCTTCCCGCTGCTCCTGACCGGGCGACTGCTGGAGGGCCTGATGATCGGGGGCGTTCCCGCCATCGCCATCGCCTATCTCAGCGAAGAGATCACGCCCGGCCACGCCGCGCGCGCGGCCGGCACCTATGTCGCAGGCACCACCATCGGCGGTCTGCTCGGCCGGCTCGTGGCTGGACCCGTCGCCGAGCTGTCGAACTGGCGCATCGGGGTCTTCTCCGTGGCAGTCCTCTGCGCGGTCGCGGCTGCACTGTTCGTGGCCCTCGCCCCGAAACCGCGGGGCTTCGTTCCGCGACGGGCGCGTGCGCGAAACCCCGCGGAGAGCCTCCATCGCCTGCTCGCCGTCAACCTCCGCTCACCGCGGCAGCTGGCCTTGTACGCCCAGGGGTTCCTCCTGATGGGCGGCTTCGTCGCCCTCTACAACTACCTCGGCTTCCGGCTCGCAGCACCGCCGTTCAACCTGCCGCAGACCCTGATCAGCCTCGTCTTCATCGCCTATCTCGCCGGCACGTGGTCCTCGGCCCAGGCCGGCATCCTCGCATCCCGGTTCGGTCGCCGCGCCGTTCTCCTCGTCTCGATCGCGGTCATGGTCACCGGGGTGCTCCTGACCCTGACGACCGCGGTCCTGCCGGTGCTGATCGGCCTGGTCGTGGCCACCGCGGGGTTCTTCGCCGCGCACGCGATCGCCTCCGGCTGGACCGGAAGCGATGCCACCACCGGGCGCGCGCAGGCCTCGTCGCTCTACAACTTCTCGTACTACGCCGGCTCGAGCCTGTTCGGCTGGCTGGGCGGGGTTTTCTTCGTCAGCTTCGGCTGGCTGGGCACCGCGGGCATGGTGGCCGGCCTCGCCGCCCTGGCCGGAGCCCTCACGCTGGCTCTGCTCCCCCGCGGTCGCGCCGGAATTGCACTGCCGAGCGGGTGTCGTAACTTCTGAATCGTCACTGCTCGTGCGGTGCCGGAACGAACAGGGAGTGCACCATGACCAATGTCGAGTTGCTCGTCTACGCCGACCGTCTGGGTGGCACCATCCACGATCTGCGGGCACTGCTCGACGGGCCGCTGCGGGCCTTCGGGAGCGTGCACGTGCTGCCGTTCTATGTTCCCTTCGACGGAGCGGATGCCGGCTTCGACCCGATCGACCATGCCGCGGTGGACCCGCGCCTGGGCACCTGGGACGACATGCGCAGCCTGGCCGGCACGCGCGGTCTGACAGCGGACCTGATCGTCAACCACGTCTCCTCCTCCTCGGTCGAATTCGTCGATTGGCTCGCCCGCGGCACCGCCTCCGCCTACGAGGGCATGTTCCTCACCTTCGACACCGTCTTCCCGCACGGGGGCACCGAGAAGGACATCACCGCGTTCTACCGGCCGCGGCCCGGCCTCCCTTTCTCGGCCTACCAGGGCGCCGACGGCAGTCGCCACCTGGTCTGGACGACCTTCATGCCCACCCAGGTCGACCTGGACGTGCACCACCCCGCGGCCCTCGCCTACCTGGCCCGGGTGCTGAAGACGCTGGCCGGCGGCGGGGTCACGACCGTGCGCCTGGATGCCGTCGGGTACGCCGTCAAGACGCCGGGCACCGACAGTTTCATGACGGAGCAGACCCTCGCGTTCGCCCGCACGGTCGTGGAGATGGCGCACGAGGAGAAGCTGGAGGTGCTGGTCGAGGTGCACGCGCATTACAGCCAGCAGCTCGCGATCGCCCCGATCGTGGACCGCGTCTACGACTTCGCGCTCGCGCCGCTGCTCCTGCACTCGCTGGGCACCGGAACGGTGGACCGGCTCGCCCGCTGGTTCGAGATCCGGCCGGAGAACGCGATCACCGTGCTCGACACCCACGACGGCATCGGCATCATCGACGCGGGTCCGATCGGAACGAAGCCCGGCCTGCTGACCCACGACGACATGGTGGACATCTTCGCGCGGGCGCACACGGCCACGGCCGGCCACTCCACGATCGCATCCGTGGTGCCCGAGTGGTTCACCCTGCCGCACCAGATCAACGCGACGTTCTTCAGCGTGCTCGGCGGCGAGGACCTGCCCTACTTCCTGGCCCGCGCCGTGCAGCATTTCCTGCCCGGTCGCCCGCAGGTCTACTACGTCGGCCTCCTCGGCGGGCTCGACGACTCCGCACTGTTCGCCCGCACCGGCAACGGGCGGGACGTGAACCGCCACGTCTACACGGCCGGGGAGATCGAGCAGGCCCTGACGACCGACATCACCCGGGCGCAGCTCGGCCTCGCCCGGCTGCGGTCGACCCACCCCGCGTTCGACGGTGACTTCTCCTGGGGCGTCACCGGCGACGACGCCCTCGAGCTCCGCTGGTCGCACGACGACGCCACCGCGCGACTCGCCGTGACCACCACGGTGGGCGCGCCGACCGTGAGCATCGTCCTGACGGATGCCGGGCACACGCAGGTGCTCGACACCCTGGCGGCCGTCGCCGACTGGACCCTCGTGATTCGCTGATCGCGGCGCGCCCGGGGCCCGAGTCCGGGCGTTCGCGCTTGACTGAGCTGTGCGCACCCGAACCCGCTGTTACCGCGACGGAATCCTCGTCGACGAGGATTTCCCCCTCGTCGACGTGTCCGAGCATCTCGCCCTGCCCGCCAGCGTCGTCTGGGTCGACCTGTCCGACCCCGACGAAAGCGACCTGGCCCTCCTGGCCGACGAGCTCGGTCTGCACGAACTGGCGGTCGAGGACGCCCTCAACCTGCGGCAGCGGCCCAAGCTCGACCGTTACCCGGACCACCTGTTCCTGTCCGCATATTCCATCAGCCTGGAGAAGTCCACGGCCCGGGTCAGCACGAACGAGATCGCCGCGTTCATCACCGACCAGGCGCTGGTGACCGTGCACAAGAACGGCCGATTCGACCTGGACGCGGTGGTGAACCGCTGGGATTCCACCCCGGACCTGGCCACGAATGGGGTCTCCTACCTCCTTCACGGCCTGCTGGACTACCTCGTCGACGGGTATTTCGAGGCGGTCGAGGCGCTGGACGACGAGATCGAGGATCTCGAAGACCTTCTGTTCCTTCCCAACAGCGACCAGGAACAGGTTCAGCGGCGCTCCTTCGAACTGCGCAAGAGCCTGGTGACGCTGCGGCGGATCATCCTCCCGATGCGCGAGGTTGTGAACACGCTGCTGCGCCGCGACCTGCACCTGCTCCAGGACGAGATGGGTCCCTATTTCCAGGACGTGTACGACCACGTGCTGCGGGCCATGGAGTGGACCGAGAGCCTGCGGGACCTGGCCACCAGCATCCTCGAGGCCAATCTCGCCATTCAGGGCAACCGGCTCAACGTGATCACCAAGAAGGTCA
This sequence comes from Cryobacterium sp. TMT2-10, assembly GCF_004403075.1. NCBI lineage: Bacteria > Bacillati > Actinomycetota > Actinomycetes > Micrococcales > Microbacteriaceae > Cryobacterium > Cryobacterium sp. TMT2-10. The sequence continues at coordinate 30,039 of NZ_SOGW01000090.1, forward strand.
CCGGGTACGCGGCTATCATCGCCGTGCCCACCGCCATCACCGGGTTCTACGGCCAGAACGTTCCCTACCCCGGATTCGCCCAGCCGCTCGGGTATTACACCTCCGGCGCACTGATCCTCGGCCTCTCGGGGCTGCTCTACCTGCTGTTCAAACGCAACGACTGGATCTGATCGGCTGGCGGCACCCCCGGCGTCACGGCACCCAGTAGCCGGTCTTGCCGAGCAGCCGGGTTTCGAGATCGGCCTGCGGCGACACGTCGATTTCCGGCCCGAACACGCCCATGGTGCGCCAGGCATCCGCCTGGGGAACGATCTGCTCCCAGAGGTTCTCGACCAGAGGTGCCGGCAGGGAGTAGTCGAGCCCGATCAAGCGCGCGATCGACCACGCCTGGAACGCACGGTAGATGCTCACGTGCTGCAGGTACTCGGCAAGCGTGAAATCGCCGTAACTGAGATGAACGATCGCGTCGGGATCGAGTTCACGGTTGACGGCGCCGGTGGCGAGGTCGTTCAGTCGGTCGTAGGCCGCGATCGGATCCTGTCCGAGGAGGTCGCCGTCGTACGTGTCGCCGACCTCGTCGATCGTGCGTCCGGAGAGAACGTCGGGCACCCAGGCCTCGTCACGAGCGTGCTCGGCGACGATGTCGCCCAGGGTCGGATCCGGCCTGCGTGTCCAGTCGGACGGAGCCGGCATCGTGAGCTGCGTTGGAATGAGCCGGTCGAGCACGGAGCGCAACGCGGCATCCGCCTGGAGAAACATCTCTTTCTGCTTCATCCCCGCACGCTAGCACGGAGCGTGAAGAGTGGTCGGAGGCCGCGGTTCGCCCCTGTCGTTTCGCGGCCCCCGGTCGTGCGGCGCCCCGGTTACCCGAGCGCCAGTCTGGAGGTGAAGGCTCAGTGCTTGAAAGCGTCCTTGACGTTTTCGCCGGCCTTCTTCACGCTGGCCTTGGACTGCTCGGCCTTGCCTTCGGCGATCTTGGAGTCGTCATTCGTGGCCCGGCCGACGGCCTCGGTGGCCTTGCCCTTGAGGTCTTCGGCGGCGTTCTCGATCTTGTCGGATGCGCTCATGGCGTGTTCCCTTTCGGTTGATGTCTCGTGGGTGGCAGCCAGGCGCGGGTGCGCCAGACGAACATGCTCGCAGCCGTCGGTTCCCCGGCGTCCACATCATCATCGCCATCGTCATCGGCCGGCCCGATGAGCAACGCATCGAACGTGGGCAGGACGGCACCGGCAGGTTTGGTGTCATCGGCGGCGAGTGAGTGGAACATCGGGCATCCTTCGGGTCTGCGATTGAGGCTGTCAGTGATAAGACGTGGGTTGTGCCATATTTGTCACACGTATTTGTCAAAAGTTTTTTGAACACGGCGGTGAAGGAGGCGGAGGGACGATGACAACGACCCCGACTCGGGCGCCGCTCGCGTCTCCCCTCGAGTCCTTCCCCGACCAGACCCTGGCCGATCGCGCCGCGGACGGGGACATGCGGGCCTTCGAGGTGCTCGTGCGCCGCTACGGCCCGCTGATGCGGGTGTATGCCAGCCGGGTCCTGGGGTCGAACGACGAGATGGACGACGTCGTGCAGGAGGCCTTCATCACGGCCTGGCAGCAGCTTCCCACCCTCGAGAACGGCGCCGCCGTCAAGAGCTGGCTGATGCGGATCGTCAGTCGCAAGAGCATCGACCGGGTGCGCGCACGGCGTCGGCACGTGGACATCGACCTCACGGATGCCGCGGCTCCGGAACACGAATCCCCGCATAGACTCGTGGAAGCGGAGTCACAGACGGAAGAACTCACACGTGTTCTCGCTACACTGCCCGAAGACCAGCGACGCTGCTGGATGCTCCGGGAACTGGCAGAGTGCAGCTACGGCGAGATCGCCGAACAGCTGGAACTGCCCGTCTCGACGATTCGCGGATTATTGGCCCGAGCACGCAAAACCCTGCTTCACGAGATGGAGGAATGGCGATGACCTCATCGAATGATCCCTCCGCAACATCCGTCGCTGATGACGACACCGCTCGCGAACTCGCGCAGTACGACGGTCACACCTTTGAACAGCTGAGCGAATATCTCGATCGGGACCGCACGCCCGCCAACCCGAGTATCGACGGCTCCCCGGAGTGCCAGATCGCCCTGAAGGGGATGCAGCGGCTTCGGAAGGCGCACCGCGCCCTTTTGGACGAGGACGTGCGGCGCGAAGTCGAGGGCGGTGACGGCTGGGTGTCGTCGATCCTGGCGCACATCAGCCTCGAGGCACGCGCAGGGCGCGACATCCCGATCGAGCACCCCTCGCCGGCCGCACGCCTGGTCGTGACCGAAGGGGCCGTGCGCGGCATTCTGCGGGCCGCGGGTGACAGCCTCCCGAACATCATCGTGGGCCGGTGCGGTCTGGACGGCGACGTGACCGTGCCGGGTACACCCATCACCGTGCGTGTCGATGCCTCGATCCGAGAGGGTGAGAATATCCCGGCCACAGCAGACGCCCTGCGGCAGGCGGTCTACGCCGCCCTGCGCCAGCACACCGACCTCACCGTTGCCGCGGTCGACATCACGATCCGCGACCTCTACGCCGGAGTCGCAGCAGCCGCCGCCCCGCGAACGGAATCGAGCACCGATGAGTGACGTCCTCCCCTCCGAGGAGCAACTCGACGACCTGATCCGGGCCGTCCCCGGCGTGGACGAGCTGTACTCGTCCGCCCCACTCGTGGCCGCCGTGATCGCCACGGCGGTTGACGCGGTGACCGGCCGATCACCCTCGGCTGGTTCCGTAGAGATCGCTCAGGGAAAGTCGGGTCTGAGCGTTTCGGTCAAGATCGGCATCGTCGAGTCATTCGCCGCCACCGACGTGTGCCGCCGCGTACACGACGCCATCGCGGAGCAGCTCGACCGGTCCGGCACCGGGCCGGTGGACGCGATCACGGTCACGGTGGCCCGAATCGGCTGACGGTCTCAGTCGACCTCATTCGCCCAGGCTGCCCCGTCGAACCGGATGAGCAGGCAGCTCTCGGACTCCAGCCACTGAGCGGGCGTGCCGAGCGCGGCGTTCAGCTGCTCCAGTCGCCGGGCGATCGGCCGCGCCTCCGCGCCGGCGAGCCGGGCCTGGAAACCGACGATCCGGGTCGGATACAGCCGCAGTGCGCGCGGTACCGCGCCGCTCGTCTCGAGCACGAAAACGAAGGCCTGATCGTTGCGTTCCACGGGGTCGACCGCGTAGTCGTCCACGAAATCGCCCGCGCTGTAGATGATCGGCCGACTGCGGTAGACCTCGACCGCCCGCACGATGTGCGGCGAATGCCCGTAGACGACTCCGGCGCCGGCATCGATCATCGCGTGCGCGAACACCCGGTGCTCGGCCGGGACCGAGCGACCCCAGTTGCCGCCCCAGTGGGCGGAGACGATCAGGAGGTCCACCCGGCCGCTGATCTGCCGCACGAGCCGGAGGAGGTCGTCGACGCGGGCATCCGGCAGGTCGACCGGAACGTAGTGCACACCCGGATGCCCCGGGCCGGCTACCCACCCCGGTTCGTTGTCCGTCACCGCGATGAACCCCACCGTGGCCTCGTCGTTTCGCCAGTAGGCCGGCCGCCGGGCCTCGTCCTCGTCGCGACCGGCGCCGGCACGCCCGATCCGATACCGGTCGAGCGTCCCGAGCATGTCTTCGAGCGCGCCCGTGCCGTAGTCGAGCACATGGTTGTTGGCCAGGGAGACGATGTCGATGCCCGCGGCCGTCAGGCATCCGGCGTTCCGGGTAGCGGAGCGGAAGTGGAACACCTTCCCCGGCCACGGCGTGCCGTCATCCGAGAGCACGCACTCCAGGTTGCCGATCCGCAGGTCGGCGTCGGCCAGGACCGGCAGGGTGTCGCCCCACGGGAAGGCCGGGTCGGCCGACTCGGCCAGATGCTCGTTGACGAGCCGACCGAGCATCACGTCTCCGAGGAAAGCGATTCTCATTCCGGCAGTGTAGGTCGCCCGGGGAACCCTCGCGCCCTTCCCCGCGACCTTCGGGGCGACACCGGCTCCGGTCACCCCGCCGCGTAGCCTTGACCCATGCCCCTGAAACCAGCGTTGAACAAAGACACCCGCCTCTGCATCTCCCTCGCTGCCCGGCCGAGCAACCTCGGCACGCGCTTCCACAACTACCTCTACGCGGAGTTGGGCCTCGACTTCATCTACAAGGCGTTCACGACCACGGACATCGCCACGGCCATCGGCGGGGTGCGGGCGCTGGGCATCCGTGGGTGCTCCGTGTCGATGCCGTTCAAAGAGGACGTCATCGCGCTGGTCGACGAGATGGACGCGTCCGCGACCGCCATCCGGTCGATCAACACGATCGTGAACGACGAGGGCTGCCTGCGGGCCTCGAACACCGACTACATCGCCGCGGCCGAGCTGATTCGCGCGCGCGGTATCGACCCCGCCACGCCGTTCCTGCTCCGCGGCAGTGGCGGGATGGCCAAGGCGGTCGCGGCGGCGTTCCGCGATTCCGGCTTCGAGCAGGGCACCCTGATCGCCCGGAACGAGAGCAAGGGGCGCGCCCTCGCCGACGAGCTCGGATTTCGGTGGGTGGCCGAGCCGACCGGGCTGACCGCCCCGCTGATCGTCAACGTGACCCCGATCGGGATGGCCGGAGGGGCGGAGTCGAATGACTCGGCCTACTCGGACGCGGCCATCGCCGCCGCGACCACGGTGTTCGACGTCGTCGCCCTGCCGGCCGAGACTCCGCTGATCCGCGCCGCCCGGGCGGCCGGGAAGGTCGTCATCACGGGCGCAGAGCTCATCGCGCTGCAAGCTGCGGAGCAGTTCGAGCGATACACCGGGGTTCGTCCGACCCCGGAGCAGATCGTCGCGGCCTCCGAATTCTCACGGAGCCGATAGCCCGCGGCGGGGAGCGAGTGCTAGACAGTGGATAGGGCCGCATTCGGGCGGCCAGTTGTTCGATGAGGAGCATTCCATGAGTATCGAATTCATCCCGAACCGCTTCCAGGGCCAGACCGCGATCGTGACCGGGGCCGGGTCCGGAATCGGGCGCGCCACGGCCATCCGTTTCGCCCGCGAGGGCGCCAGGGTCATCGCCACCGACGTGGTGGCGGACCGCCTGGACCAGTTGACCGCGGACTTCCCCGACCTCGACATCACGACCCTCGTCGGTGATGTGAGCCTGGAGGACACGGCTCAGGCCCTGGTCACGGCCGCGGGCGGCACGGTGGACGTGCTCGCGAACGTGGCCGGCATCATGGATGCGTTCCTCCCGCTGGCCGAGATCGACGACGCCACCTGGGAGCGCGTGTTCGCGGTGAACCTCACCTCGGTCATGCGGCTCACCCGCGCGGTGCTGCCGGGCATGATCGAGGCCGAACACGGCGCGATCGTGAACGTGTCCTCGGAGGCCAGCCTGCGGGCATCCGCGTCGGGGGTCGCCTACGCCGCCTCCAAGCACGCCCTCAACGGGCTGACCAAGAGCGTCGCGGTGGTCTACGGGCCGAAGGGCATCCGGGCGAACGCCGTCGCCCCGGGCGCCGTGAAGACCAACATCGAGGCGCCGTTCAAGTCCGCCTGGGCGCAGGAGCGCCTCGGGCCGCTGATGGCGATCATCCCCACCTTCGCCAAGGCGGAGGAGCTTGCGGCCTCGATCACCTGGCTCGCGAGCAGCGACGCCAGCAACGTCAACGGCGTGATCCTGCCCGTCGACGGCGGCTGGGCCGCCATCTAGCCGAGCGTTCCCGCGCCGGCCCCTGACCGGCCTCGACGAACCAATTCGACGGAGATTCGGCTCTAAAAAACCGGATTCGGGCTGTTCGGGCTGGGTTCGGGCAAAATCTCCGTCGAATTGGTGAGGGGCCGCCGCCCGGCCGCCGCCCCGGGCGCCGTCAGAGGCCGCCCGGCCAGCGGATCGAAGGTCGCGCTCGGGCGCCCCAGCAGGTAGCCCTGGGCCAGCACGCATCCGCTGGCCCGCAGAATCTCGAGCTGGTCGCGGGTCTCCACGCCCTCGGCGACCACCTCGACGCCGAGCTTCAACGCGAGCGCGAGGATTCCCTGCACGAGCGGCACGGAGGCGGCGTCAGGCAGATTCATGATGAAGCTGCGGTCGATCTTGATTTGGTCGACCGGCAGGGTGTTGAGCCAGGCGAGGGTCGAGAAACCCGTTCCGAAGTCGTCGAGTGAAATATGGATGCCCAGACGGCGCAACTCCACTAGCCGTTCGACGATGCCGGGGAGGTCGATGAGAGCGCTGCTCTCCACAACCTCCAGAATGAGCCGCTCCGGGGCGAGGGCATGTCGGTTGAGTGCGGCTCGAACCGTCGGAACCAGTCTCCGGTCGAGCAGCGTGGCCGCGTCGAGGTTGACTGCGACGCCGTATGGCCGCACTGCCGGCCGCGGCCAGTCGGCGACCGCAGCACAGGCGGCTCCGACCACCCACAGGTCCAGTTCGGGCAGCAGGCCCATCTCCTGAGCCAGAGGCAGGAACGCAGCCGGAGCCAGAAGACCCAGCCGGGGGTGCTCCCAGCGGATGAGGGCCTCCGCGCCGACCACGCGCTCCTCCCCCGCACGGGAGATGTCGACGACCGGCTGGAAGTGCAGCCTCATCTGGTTCTCGTCCAGGGCACACGCCAGCTCCAGCGGCAGTGATGGGCCGGTGGCCCCCGGCTCCTCCTGGCGGCCCGCAACGGCGATCTGGTTGCGTCCGGTTCTTTTGGCCGTGTACATGGCGCCGTCGGCTTCGTCGAGCAGGTGCTCGCCGTGGCCTCCCGGTCCCGTGTGGACGGCCACGCCCACACTGGCGGAGATACGCAGGTCCTGGCCGGCCAGGTGGAAGGGATGGTTCAGGCAATCGACTGTCCGGCGGGCCAGCTCGATGGCCGCCGCCTCGCCCTCCAGCTCGGTGACCAGCACCGCGAACTCGTCACCGCCGAGCCGTCCGATCACGTCGCCGCCGCGCACCTCCGCGCGCAATCGCGCCGCGACCTGCCGCAGCAATTCGTCGCCGACCTGGTGGCCCAGGCGGTCGTTGACGCGTTTGAAGTTGTCGAGGTCGCAGAACAGAACGGCCGAGGTGGACCCGTCCCGGCATTCCGACAGTGCGGTGTCGAGTCGGGCCGCGAACAGGACCCGGTTGGGCAGGCCGGTCAAGGCGTCATGCTGCGACTGGTAACGAACCGTGGCGAGCAGCCTGGCCTTCTGCATGGCCGTGGCCCCCTGGTGGCTGACACCCTCGATCCGGGCCATGGCATCGACCAGAACCGCTTCCCCGACCGCGCCGCGCCAGCTGACCGTGGCGACGCCCATCAGCACATCCCCGGCGAGGAGCGGCACCGCCACCAGGCTGTGCACACCGACCGAGCGGACCAGGTCGCCCAAGGCGGGGCTGGCCCCGTCCGCGGTGATCAGAACGAGCTCCTGCCGGGTGAGCAGTCCGATCAATTCCGGCGTCTGGTCGACCGAAATCGTCGTCTGCAGGAACTGTTCGCGCTGGGGGGTTCCGAGCCCGGTGGATGCGACCGGGCGAAGCTCACCGAGGTCGGCGTCCCAGAGCAGGACCGCCGCGGAGTCACTGCCGACGATCGTCGGCAGTGCCAACGCGACGACATCCGCGATCCCCTCGACGCTGTCGCTGGTCGCCAGCTCGTGCGCGAGACTGAGCAGCGCGGCCGTGCGCAGCCCTCCGCGACGGGACTCCTCCAGCGCGGTGAACAGGTCGAGGGCGGCCGCGGCGTGTCCGGCGTACGCCTCGAGCAGGGCCCGGTCGCCGACCATCGCGGTGTGTCCCACGGGGAACAGGGCGGCCAGGTGGCCGTGGATCCTGCGATTCGAGGCGATGTCGACGACCAGCGCGCGCTCGCCCAACTGCTCGCCGCGCAGCATCCGTTCGACCAGATCGTCGGCACGGGCCTCAGTGACCCCTCGGTGGCGCACCAGCGGGGCGCCGCCCCCGTCGGGTTCCACGATGAGCAGGTAGCCCGGCGCGAGCACGGCTGAGCCGGCGCGGTCGACGATCCGGGCAAGCATCTCGTCGAGGTCGTCGCTGCTGACGAGGTCCGCGGCGGCCAGCTGCACCTCCCTGACCTTGTCGCGCAGGACGGTGAGAGACGCGTCGACGAACCGGTTCCTGGCACGCCGGGACCACCAGTGTTCCCGCATTGACCAGGTCAGCTCGTATTCGCACTCCGGGTAACCGTCCGACTGGCACCGAGGGTGACTGACCCGAGCGGGTGCGAGACCGAAGATGGCGGGAACGGACGAGAACAGTCCCTGAGCATATTGGCAGTCCAGTCTGGAGGGCCGATAGCCCTCGTGGAGCCGGTAACCCACCGTCGCCGTGGTCTTGGCGACCTTGATGGCATCCATCGTGGACGTGGTGGTGAACTTCGGCACCATTCGCGGCATCTGGCGATAGATGGCGCCCGGCGAGGCGAACACGCTCAGCAACTGCACGAGCACGGGCTGAATGTCGCCGATCACCGACCCGGCGCCCACCGTGAACATCGTGTTCGGATCGTCGAGCACGGCCGTCGCCGCCTCGAACAGGCGGATGCGGGTGTCGTAGCCGACCCACGTGGACGGGTTCTCAAGAAGGGCCGCATCCTGATGCACGCCCGCCCGCGCGAGCACTTCAGCGACGGCTTCCTCCCCGCCGAGCCGGCGCACGTGGCGCAGGAGCAGGCTGATCGTCGTGCTCGCGGTCTCCCGCGATTCGCCATCCATAGTCCTCCACCCCACCAGTTCATTATCGACGGGATTTCGCGCGGGGTCGGCCGCGACGCCACGAAAAATCGCCGTTCACCGCACTCGCGTGGTGAACGGCGATTCTAGGCCGTGGCGGCTGGTCAGCCGTCGGGCTTGGTCAGCCGTTGATGACCTGGGGCACCCCGAGCGCTTTGAGTCCGTCCACGCCGAATTCCAGGCCGTAACCGGACTGCTTGGAGCCGCCGAACGGAACCATCGGGTGCACTCCGCCGTGGCCGTTGATCCAGACGGTGCCGGTCTCGAGGCGCGCCGCGACTTCGCGGGCCTTGTCGAGGTCGGCCGACCACACGGAGCCGCCGAGCCCGACGTCAACGCTGTTCGCCTCCCGGATCACCGCGTCAAGGTCGGTGTAACGGATGATCGGCAGCGCCGGCCCGAACTGCTCCTCGATGACGAGCGGATTGGCGCCGTCGATGTCGGCGATGAGGGTGGTCGGGTAGAAGTAGCCGGGCTGGTCGAGGTCGGGGTTTCCGCCGATGAGCACGCGGGCGCCGGACTCTTTCGCCGACTCGACCAGACGGGACACGATGTCGAACTGCGCCTGGTTCTGCAGCGGGCCGAGGACGTTCTTCTCGTCGAGCCCGTTGCCCATCGGCATGGCCGCGGCGACAGCGGTGAGCTCCTCGCAGACCGCGTCATAGACGTCGTCGTGCACGTAGAGGCGCTTGAGCGCGGCACAGGTCTGACCGGTGTTGATGAAGGCGCCCCAGAACAGGTTCTGGGCGATGGCCTTCGGGTCGACGTCGGGCAGCACGATGCCGGCGTCGTTGCCGCCGAGCTCCAGGGTGAGGCGCTTGATCGTGTCGGCGGAGCTGCGGATGATCGCCTTGCCGGTTGCGGTCGAGCCGGTGAACATCACCTTGCCGATGTCGGGGTGGGTCGACAGTCGCGCGCCGATCTCGCGGTCGCCCGATACCACGCTCAGCAGGCCGGCCGGCAGCACCTGGTTCATCACCGCGACGAGGGCGAGCACGCTGAGCGGGGTATATTCGGAGGGCTTGACCACGACGGCGTTGCCCATCCGCAGCGCCGGAGCGATCTGCCAGACCGCGATCATCATGGGCCAGTTCCAGGGGCCGATCGCGCCGACGACGCCGATCGGGCGGTAGTGCACCTCGGCGTGAACCTGGCCGTCATCGACGACGACCTCGGCCTCGAGCGGCGTCGCCGCGGTGGCGCGCAGCCAGGCGGATGACGCGCCGACCTCGAAGCGGGCGTTCGGCCCGTTCAGCGGCTTGCCCTGTTCCCGGGAGAGCAGCTCGGCGAGCGGCTCTGCCGCGGCGTCGATGGCATCGGCAACGCGGTTCAGCACCTCGCTGCGGGCCGCGTGACCCAGGGCAGCCCAGGCAGGCTGAGCCGCACCGGCGGCGGTGACCGCGCGGTCGAGGTCCTCGGCGGTGTCCACGGGGGCCAGGCCCACCACCGCACCCGTTGCGGGATCGAAAATTTCTCTCGTCGGTCCCGATGCCGGCGTGATCGTCGCAAGGAGATTGTCGTAGGTGTCCATGGGTCCTCCACTTTGAGTCCGTTAGTTCTCTGAACCTATCCAGCGGATGCCGGGCCCGTTTGTTCCAGCGCGCAGTGCGGTTGTTGCCGGGCGCAGGACCGGCATCCGCTTGCCGTGCGCAGTGAGAGCGGCATCCGTGTGCCGTGCGCCGCCGCGCGGTGGCGGCGACCCCGGGGCCGCTAGGCTTCCCGGCATGGGCAACGACGCACACCCGCCGGTCGGCATCGAGCGGAGCATTCAGCGCAGCAGCCCGCTCACCCGGAAGCTGCTCGCGCCCAACCCCGGACCGATGACCCTCGACGGCACCAACAGCTACCTCATCGCCGCGCCCCGTTCCGCCTCGGCTGTGGTGGTCGACCCCGGACCGCTCGACGACGCCCACCTGGCTGCGCTCGCGGCAACGGGTTCGGTTGCCCTGGTGCTGATCACGCATCGCCATGCGGACCACAGCGCGGCGAGCGCACGGTTCGCTCGGCTCACCGGTGCGCCGGTGCGGGCCCTCGACCCGGCGTTCTGTGTCGATGCCGGACCGCTGACCGACGGAGAGGTGATCGAGGCCGGGGGAACGCGCATCCGTGTCATCGCCACGCCGGGGCACACCGCGGATTCGGCGTGTTTCCAGTTGCCCGATGATGGACCGCACGGGTCGGTGCTCACCGGGGACACGATCCTCGGGCGGGGAACGACGATCATCGCTCCCGACGGCACGCTCGAGGGTTACCTGCGTTCGCTCACCGCCCTGCGGGCGCTCGGGCCCGCCACGGTGCTCCCCGCCCACGGGCCGGTGCTGCCGAACCTCGAGGCGGTCTGCGACGCCTATCTCGCGCACCGCCACCAGCGCCTGGCCGAGGTTCGCCGTGCTCTGGCCGAGCTGGGGCCCGACGCGACGGTCGCGCTGGTCACCGATCGCGTCTACGCCCACACGGATGCTGCCGTCCGCTTCGCCGCCGAGGCCTCGGTTCACGCGCAGCTGGCCTACCTTCGCGGCGCGGAGCCGGTGCCGGTGCCGGTGCCCGCGCTGGTGCCCGCGCCCGCGCCGCCGCTGGTGCCCGAACCGGACCAGTGAAGGTTCCCGGCGCCTCCGGACCGCCCCCGCCCCGGCCGCGCTCCCGGGGGCCCCAGTCCCTCCCGACGGGGAACGAATTCGACGGAGATCTTGCTCTAAACAGCCTGTTTTGGGCCAAAACAGCCCGATTTCGGCAAAATCTCCGTCGAATTGGTTAGTCAGTGAGCTGGTTCGTGGGACCTCGCCGCACCGGGGCAATGCGGGCTCCTCACGCCCGGCGCCGGATTACCGCGGCCGGCCGCGAGGCGCGGCGCCGACCGGCCCCCGCACCCGGCCCGCGTCTCGCACCGAGTTCGACAGTTCCGGTCGAGTTCGACCGGCTCAAGTGTCCGGCTCGACCGGAACGGTCGAACTCGGCGTGACTCATCGCAGAAAGACAGCGTCGACGATCTCCGGGGTACCCTCGGCTCTCACCCGCGCGCAGGCGCGGAACCGACTACATTGAGAGCCATTCGGTGAGATGAAGGGGAGCGACGTGACTCGGCCCAACGGTGTTGGTGTCCATTCCGTCGCGCAGACCGCCGAACCGCCCGCGCGGCGATTCTTGTGGCGTCAACGCCGGGCGGACGCGCTTGAAGGTCTGGCCTGGTTCTCGATGGCCGTGGTGCTGGCTCTCTTCCTGGCCGACGGGGGCTGGACATACTTCACGAATATCCGGGACGTCACCACGGGAATAGGGATAGTGGCCGGCCTGGTCGGAAGCAATCTCCTGCTCGTCATGCTCCTGCTGGCCGCCCGGTTGCCGGTCATCGACGGGGCGATCGGCTACGACCGTGCCCTCGCGGCCCATCGACGGCTCGGCAAACCTGTGCTGTATCTGATTCTCGCCCACATGGTTCTGCTGCTCATCAGCTACGGCCTCGCGCTGGGGCGCAACCCCGTGGCCGAGGCAATCGCCATGATCACGTCCATGCCGGACATGCCGCAGGCCTTCATCGCCCTCGTCCTCTTCGTGCTCGTTGTCGTGACCTCCCTCGTGATCGTGCGGCACAAGCTGCCGTACCTGGCCTGGTACCTGGTGCATCTCCTGGTCTATGCCGCCGTGCTGCTCGCGCTCCCCATCAGTTCGGTCAGGGCGAGCTTTTCGCGGTCGGAACGTGGGCGCGCTGGTACTGGCTGTCCCTGTATGTCGGCACCCTGGCCGCCGTGGCAGTGTTCCGGTTCCTGATCCCCCTCGTTCGCAACCTGCACCACCGGCTGCGGGTGTCAGAGGTGCGCGCCGAGGCTTCCGGCGTAGCGTCCATCGTGATGACGGGTCACGACCTGGACCGGTTGGCCGCGCACGGCGTTCAGTTCTTCAGCTGGCGGTTCTGGTCGCCCGGGCTTCGCCTGGAGGCGCATCCGTATTCACTGTCGGCGGCTCCCGACGGCCGAAGCCTGCGGATCACCGTGCGCAATCTGGGCAACGGGAGTCACCGCCTTCTCGGCGTGCAGCCGGGAACCCGGGTCTTCTTCGAGGGACCGTACGGCCTGTTCACCGCCTCGGCCCGCACCACCGGCAGGGCGGTGCTGATCGGCGGGGGAATTGGAATCACCCCGATCCGAGCCCTCCTGGAGGACATCGACACGCCAGCCGGGGCGCTCACCGTGATCCTTCGCGGCGACGACCCTGAACACGTGTACCTGAGGCGGGAGGTCGAAGAGATCTGTGGCCGTGTCGGCGCCCGCCTCGAGGTGCTCGTGGGTTTGCCACCCCACGAAGGTCATACCTGGCTGCCGTCGGCCGTGTTCGCTGCGGGCCAGACTATTTCGACTCTCGCGCCCGACATCCCCGATGTCGACCTCTTCGTCTGTGGCCCGAAGCCGTGGGCCGAACTCGTGATCCGCGATGCGCGCGAGGCCGGTATTCCCGCACACCGCATCCATGCCGAACGGTTCGACTGGTGATGCGACGCTTGAGCACCGCCATCGTCGGGGTGGGCTCCGTCGCCGTGCTGGTCGTGGGCTGGCTGGCAGGTTCGAACAGGTTCACGGATGACGTACCCGTCGCCCCCTCGACGCGGCTCCCGACCACGACACCAACCTCGCCCCCATCGGATTCCGGGCCGAGTGCGGTTCCGTCGCCCACCGAGGCGGTGCCGCTTGCCACGGCCTACGACGGCCAGCTGATCGAGACCAAGTACGGAACGGTGCAGGTGCGGGTCGTCTTCACGGACGGTGTGATCACGGATGTCGTCGCCCTGAAACTCACCGACACGAGTGAGACCTCGGTGGAGATCAGTGCACGGGCGGCGCCGATCCTGCGGGAGGAGGTGCTGGCGGCGCAGTCGGCTGCCGTGAGCAACGTCAGCGGGGCGACCTACACGTCCCAGGGCTATCTCGGTTCGGTGCAATCGGCGCTCGATGCCGCGGGATTCACGGGATAGCCGGGGCAACCCGATGGGCGTGCACACGTTCGAGACCATGGGCACCGTGGTCAGCATCCGTCTGGCAACGGATGCCGGTGCCAGCGCCGGCGCCCTGGCCGATGTCCACCGGGTTTTCGACGACCTCGACCAACGGTTCAGCCTCTACGCCCCGGAGTCGGAACTGTCGCTGATCGTCGCAGGCGTGCTGCCGCTCTCCCACGCCGGCCCGGAAATGCGCGGCGCCTACACGGATGCCCTGGGCTGGCGGGAGCGCACAAACGGGGCCTTCACCCCGCACCGGCCAGACGGCGTGCTCGATCTATCGGGCCTGATCAAGGGTGTCGCGGTGGAGCAGGCCGGCCTGGTCCTCGAGCGCCACGGACACCGGGTCTTCTCCATCAACGCGGGTGGCGACATCCTGACCGGAGGCGTGCCCGCGGAAGGCACCTGGATCACCGGGATCACCGATGCGGCCGACCGGACCAGGCTGCTGACCAGCGTGGGCCTCACTCCCGACTGGCCGGCCGCGGCGACGTCGGGTTCGGCCGAACGCGGCAACCACATCTGGCGGCGACCAGACACCGACCGATCCTTCCTCCAGGCCACCGTCATCGCCGGGGACATCGTGACCGCGGATGTCCTGGCCACAGCGATCATCGCGGGCGGACGGCCGACGCTGGATCACGTCACCGACAGATTCCGCATCGCCGTGCTCGTGCAACTCGCCGACGGCGCCCTGCTGGCGAACCCGGCCTTCCGCGCGCTCATCGCCCGCGATCCCGACGGCACCCCCAGCAGCATTCCCACAGCATCGGCGGCTGGTTCGTCAACGCAGTCATGAGGGCTCAGGCGATCGACCCGCCTCCCGCTGATCACTCCGCATGACCTCCGGCGCTCGGCGGCCAATCTCGCCATTAACGCCGACGCGAACGTGAGAGCCAACGTCCGCGATAGGAAGTCCTGCGCACGGAGCCGCGACCTGCTCGGAGGCAGTATGCTCAGTGGGCTTCGTGCCGGTCCCGTCTTTGGCGGCGAGATTCGATTGATTCTTCTTTGATTTAAGTGCAAGACTTGCAGAACTATCAAAGGACCGATCAATGAACGACGAGATATCTGCCGCACTCCGGGCAATTCATTCAGGCTCGGCTGTCGCCGACAAGCGCGAAAGTGTAACGCTCGACTTCAAACGTCAAGACAATTCAATCTCGGACACCAGCAACAACATTGCGGACGCCGTGGTCTGCTTCGCTAATGCCGGAGGGGGATCGGTGATTCTGGGGGTTCGTGATCGCATCGAGGGCCCAGATGCAATTGAAGGCACGAGTCTCGACGCATTGGCTTTGCGCAAAAGGATTCGTGAGGTCACCGCACCGAGTCTCGATGCAGTTGTTGCTGAGTTTGAATTTGAGGGCAAACGTCTCCTGGAGATTACCGTTCAGGAAGGTCTCGATGTGTATGTTTCACGCGGCAAGGTTCCGTCCCGGAGATTCAATGACGAATGCATCCCGATGACGACTGCCGAGATTAGCCGCCTCCACCAAGAGCGTCAGGGAGGCGATTGGAGCGCCCAAGACACAGGGCGCCCAGTTCAGGACATCGACCCGGACGCCATACTGAGAGTGAAAGCGCTGCTGCGTCAGCTTCCAGATGAGACTCGCAGAGCGATCGCGGATGCCGACACTGAGTTCATCCTCGCCACTTTGGGATTAATCACCAGCAATGGCACCCTCACTCGCACCGCTTCGATACTCCTTTGTCACAGCGACACGAACCCGACGGTGGAGGTTCTCGTGTATCAGCATCGGGAAAACATGGGAGGAGAAGTCAATGCCGGGCGACGCTGGACAGGCCCGCTACTCACGGCGCTAGTCGATGTCCTAGGAGTCATCGAAGCGCGCGTACAGACGACACCGATCAACCTCGCTTCGGGCCAACAAATTCAGATTCAGGACTACCCACTCGAGGCGGTTCGTGAGGCAGTCGCAAATGCAGTGATGCACGGCGACCATCGGCTTAATCGACCGATCACAATCGAGCATTCCGACCAATCGCTGGAAGTCCGCTCGCCGGGGCCCCTCGTCTCCGGTGTGACGCCGTCCAACATCCTCACACACCCCACGAAACCCCGCTTCCCATTGCTGGCTGACACGATGAGAGGGCTCGGGTTGGCCGAGAAGTGGGGCCAGGGTGTCGACCGCATGTATCGGGAAATGATTCGGAGCGGCAAGAAAGCACCAACGATCGAAGTCTTTGACGGCGATGACCCTGAGACATCGGTTACTTTCAGCGGCGGCAGCCCCAACGCACGTGTCGCGAAATTCTTCTCCACGCTTCCGCCCGGCGTGCAGAACGACACCAACGCACTGGTCGTCGTCTCGATGCTCACCGCCAAGCGCACTGTGACTGCGTTGGAAGTCGCCCCAATGATTCAAAGGGATATCGGCGTGACACAAGCAGAGCTTCAACGTTTGGCGAACGGCGAGGCAGAGCTCATCGAGCCGACGCCACGCACCGTCACCAGAAGCAACCCCGACTACCGGCTGCGAGCGAGTGCGTTGGCAGGGCTCGGATCCGCGCTCGGCTACCAGCCGCGGGGACGAAGCGACCGTGATCAGAAGATCATCGCCCATCTTCACGAGTACGGTTCCATCAACAACGCCACGATCCAGCGCATGTTCGATCTCGACGTCTTTAACGCGCGAAACGTGATTCAGGATCTCGTCGGCCGTGAGATCCTCGTCCGCACAACGAAGGCGAAGAGCGGAACTGCAGTCCGCTATGGACCAGGCGCGAAGTTCCCGGCCCGAGTTAAAGGTCGGAAGAATACGGGTCTTTCTCGGGAGCCGGCGACCCAGCTGGACCTGGAAATAGGCGAGGATTAGGTCACGAAATATTCAATAACCCAACAGATACATCGTGTCTCGACATTCCGCGAAAAGGGCCGCAGGCGTTGCGGCTCAGTCGGGGATGACTGACCGCGCTTCCATTGGCGCTCGGAATTGCTACCTTCGACACCTTCGCTCTTGAGCGGAGAATCCTGTTGCAGCGCGCAGACCCATCGAGGCGTCAATCCTCGCCTGAGCGTGCGTTGATAAAAGCAAAACCCCAAGTGTCTGCTTGGGACAGCAACGTTGCGTGGCACAGCGAGCGAGTTACCCCATACGGGCAACTCACAGGCCGCTGAATCACTGGGCAGTTATTCGGCACTTTCGCGCACATCCTCTTCGCTCTGCCAAATAGCTTGCTACCGGCCGCCAACTCGTCGAGCGACTCCCCCGTAATTGTGAACTACGGGGTGCCACCCTCGAGCAGGAGCGCGAGCTCGTCGAGTTCGACGTCCCAGCCCTCTCGGTTCTGCTCAAGACGCTCGCGACGGTAGAGGGTGCCGCCGGGAAGTGTGTCGAAGCCCGATTCGATCACCGTGACATCCGTCCCGGTACCAGCATCGGCGATGGTAAAGCGCACGTGCGTCGCGTACTCGTCGAGCTCTTCGGCGGGGATTCCCGACCAACGGAAGCCGAACGAGGCGTCGGGCACCACCTCGGTGATTTTAATCGGGAAGCTGCCGTAGTCATCCCAGTCGATGCTGCCAGTAGCACCGGGCTCGAGCGCGGCGAACCCCACACCGTCTCCGAACCACTTGACCATCACCTCGGGGTCGGTCAGCGCCTTCCAGACGCTGGGGCGCGAGGCCTCGATGTGCACGGTGCGGGTCACGGTGTGGCCCTTGATTCTTGCGTGATCAGACACGGTGTTTCCTTCACGTTCGAGCTGAGCGCGACGGGACATTGCCCGCCGAGCGGCACGTCAACTAGTTCCGCAAAACGCACCTCATCGAGCGTACCCATGATTGCGCATCTGTTCACGGGCGGAAGAACTCCTCACTGGGTCAATCCCGGCAAGAAAAACCCCCTGCCTCCCAATCAAATAACGGGCTGCAGGGGGTTTTCCGTGGCGGTACCGGTGGGATTTGAACCCACGGTGGAGTCTCCCCCACACAACTTTTCGAGAGTTGCACCTTCGGCCGCTCGGACACGGTACCGAGGGAAAGTGTAGTTGAGAAGCGGGTGCCGGCGCCAATCGCGATCCGGGCATCCGTGTCTGAACGGCGCGCACCCAGCCGGCCGCTGTAATCTCGCGAGGTGATATCAGCGAACAACCGGCTCCGTTCCCTTGCCCTGACGGTCGGCGCCGTGTCGACGGCCGCCGGCATCGGCGTGGCCGTCGTGGCCAACCACCGGGCCTTCCAGCAGCGCGTCTCCGCGAGCGCTGTCATCCTAAACGAGACCCTGCCGGTGCACTCGCTGTGGTGGCGCACCCGGGCGAAGGACAAGGGCGAGCTCCTCTACGCCGTCATCGGTGACAGCGCCGCCCAGGGGATCGGCGCGAGCTCCCCGCACCGCGGCTACGTCGGCATCCTGGCCGACCAGATCGCGCTGACGACCGCCCGCACCGTGCGGGTGGTCAACCTGAGCGTCTCGGGCGCGACGGTCGGACTGGCCGTGCGCGACCAGCTGCCAAAGTTTGTGAAGCTCACCCCCGACATCGTGACGGTCGCCATCGGCGCCAACGACATAGCCCTCTGGGACGCGGTGGCGTTCGAGGCAGGCATCCGCACGGTCTTCGCGGCACTCCCCCCGCATGCGCTGGTCGCCAGCCTGCCCTGCTTCCACCTGCCCCGCAACGAACGGATGGTCGCAGTCGCCAACCGCATCATCGCCGAGGTGGCCGCGGAGCACCGGCTCACCGTGGTGCCGCTGCACGCGACCACCAAGCGGCTCGGGCTGCGCAGCGTCGCCACGCACGTCGCGGGCGACCTGTTCCACCCCAACAACCGTGGCTACCGGGCCTGGGCCGACGCGTTCCTGCCGGCGCTGGAAGCGAGCCTCACCCGGCGGTTCCCTCCCCTCGAAGCGGAGTCCGCACCGGCGGGCGCGGCGACCTCGGCACCGGCGCCCGCGGCGGCACCCACCACGGCAACGGACCCCGCGGAGGCACCACTCACGGCAACGCCGACCGGGTCCGCAGCCGAAACGACGGCCGCAACAACCCCCAACACAAGCGGTGTCGGCGGCCCCAGCTAGGCTCGCAGGCATGGCCAGACCCGTTTCCAACTTCCGTTGCACCGAATGTGGCTGGACCACCCTGAAATGGGCGGGCCGCTGCGGCGAATGCCAGCAATGGGGCACCGTCGTCGACATGACCGAGAAGGCGAGCCTGGCCCGCGCACTTAAGCCGGCCAGCGTCAGCGGCGACGGCATCGCCCGGCCGATCACCCACGTCGACACCAACGCGGTCTCGCACTGGCCGACCGGCATCGATGAGTTCGACCGGGTGCTGGGCGGCGGCATCGTGCCGGGATCCGTCATCCTGCTCAGCGGCGAGCCCGGGGTCGGCAAGTCCACCCTGCTGCTCGAGGTCGCGTCGAAGGCCGCGGCCGCGAAGTCCCGCGTGCTCTACGTCAGCGCCGAGGAGTCGGTCAGCCAGGTGCGCCTCCGCGCCGAGCGCACCGGGGCGCTGCAGCCCGAACTGTTCATCGCCGCCGAGACCGACCTGGCCACCATCCTCGGCCAGATCGACGCGGTCAAACCCAACCTCGTCATCATCGACTCCGTGCAGACCGTGGCCAGTTCGCTCTCCGACGGCCTCGCCGGCATGCCCAGCCAGGTGCGGGAAGTGGCCTCCACCCTGATTCGGGTCGCCAAAGACCGCGATCTGCCCATCCTGCTGGTCGGACACGTCACAAAAGACGGCACGATCGCCGGCCCCCGCCTGCTCGAGCACCTCGTCGACGTGGTGTGCCAGTTCGAGGGCGACCGGCAGACGGCGCTGCGTTTCGTGCGCGCGCTGAAGAACCGGTTCGGTTCCACCGACGAGGTGGGCTGTTTCGAGATGACCGGCGACGGCATCGCCGAGGTACCCGACCCGAGCGGACTCTTTCTCAGCCGCGGCAACTCGGCCGTCTCGGGTACCTGCGTCACCGTGGCGCTCGAGGGCCGGCGGGCGATGCCGGTCGAGATCCAGGCCCTGGTCATCAAGACCCAGGCCCCCAACCCCCGTCGCGTCACCAACGGCGTGGACTCCTCCCGGGTGGCGATGCTCCTCGCCGTGTTGGAACGGCGGGCGAACCTGACCGGCCTGGGCGGGATGGATGTCTACGTCTCGACCGTGGGCGGCATCCGTCTCACTGAGCCGGCCGCTGACCTCGCCATCGCCCTCGCCATCGCGTCGGCGTTCCGGGACCGGCCGATCGCGCAGAACACGGTCGCATTCGGCGAGATCAGCCTGGCCGGCGAGGTGCGGCCGGTGTCGGCGTCCAAGCTTCGCACGGCCGAAGCGGGCCGCCTCGGCTTCACCACCCGCATCGACGCCGAGGCCGGGTCGATCGGTACCGCGGTCGCCGCGGCGATCGCGACCGGCGTCTCTGCCCGCGAGGCGGAACTGGACCGCTCCTTCTAGGGCCTCGGCTCGCTGAAGCCTCGGATCGCTCAGGCCTCAGATCGAATCTCTCAGAAGGGTGCGGGGTCGCCGGGCGGTTCGGGTGATCCCAATGAATTCGGCGCCACAGGGTGCCCAGGCGTCACAGCTTGCACAGGCGTCACAGCTTGCACAGGCATCACAGGTGCCGCCGCACGGATGACCGTGGCCGGCTCGGTCACAAATGCTCGCCCGCTCGGTGACCTCCACTCCAGAACGCCATTTTCGAGGTGTTTCACGCTCCACCCGGTCTCGCTCTTCAGCGCATGGCACGGCGGACACAGGTGCGCGAGGTTGTCCTCGGCGGTCAAACCGTTGAACTGCCAATCCAACGAATGGTCGATGCCCGAATGGGCCGTCGAACGGTTGCAGCCCGGGAACCGGCACGTCTCGTCCCTCACCCGCAGATACTTTTTGAGGTCCTTGGGCACCTTGTACCGGTCTCGACCGACCGAGAGCACCACCCCGGTCTCCGGGTGCACCAGAAGCCGGGTGAAGCTCGGTGCGCCGGCGGCGATTCGCCGCGCGGTGTCGGCGTCGATCGGGCCGTACCCCTCCAGGTGGGCGGGTTCGTCAGTGAGACCCATCAGGCTGAACACCGGGACCGTGATGTTCACCGAGCCCCGAATGCCCTTGCCGAGTCCCGACGGCGTGACCCCGTCGAGGATGAGATCTTCGAACACGTCCGCCTTCAACTGGGTCAGGGTTCGTTCCTCCTCGGCGCACTGCAGGCTCAGGGCCATCAGCGTCACCCGTTCGTAAGCCGCCTGCGCCTTCTCCGCACTGGCGTAGAAGGTGAGGGATGCCATGCCGTCCTGTTCGGGCTCGAAGAACACGGCCCGGTCAAGCACGGACTTCTGGTACCGGGCCTTGATCGTCTCCGGATGCCACCGCTCTCGCAGAATCCGGGCGTTGTACTTCAGCTTCGACGCGGTGAGAGTGCCTGCCGACTTCAACACCGCGGCTTCGAATTTCGCGCGACCTTCTTCCGGGACACTCCAGGCCTGGTTGACCACCACCTGCGCGTGCCGGTAGCTGATCTCTCCCGACGCCAGCGCAGCCCGGGTCGCGGGGAGATCCACGGCCAGGGCCCGGCTCTCCGCGACCAGGTTCTCCGCCGTGCGCTGCGGCACCCGGATCGTGCAGGCCAGCTCGCTCGAGAACTCCCGCTCGGCGACCTCCCGTGCGTCCCAGCGGGCCCCCGGCCCCCGGGCCGCGGTGCGGGCGATGGCCTGCCCGAATCGGCGGGCATCCTCGACCCGTTCCGCCCGCCGGGCGAAGGCCGCGGCGAGGTCCCGCTCGGCCTCGGCGATGGCATCGAAATGCCGGCCCATGGCCTCACGCTCTTCAATGAATGACGGCTTCATGAGGGACAGATTACGGGCACCCACCGACACTCCCCCGGCATCCGTGCACACGGTGGAAAACCCGATCAAGGCCACATTGTGGAGGGATCGGACAGGGTCCAAACTAGGGTGGGGACGCGGCCGCGCTAAGCGTGCACGACCTGGTTTCGGCCGGCCTGCTTGGCTACGTAGAGGCGGGTGTCCGCGGCCCGCAGCAGGTCCGAGGTGTGTTCGCCGTCGAGCGGCGCCACCGCCACGCCGATGCTCGCCGTCACGGGCAGGTTCTCGGTGATCGGCCACCAGTCGAAGTCGGCGATGGTTCGCCCGAGCTCGTCGAAGACGGCGCGGGCCTGGTTCGCATCCGTTTCCGGCAGGATCAGCAGGAATTCCTCGCCACCCAGCCGCGCGGCGATCCCGCCCGGCACGGCCCATACGGCGTCGATCAGGATGCGCCCGATCGCGCGCAGCACCTCGTCGCCGATCTCGTGGGAGAACGTGTCGTTGATGCGTTTGAAGTGGTCCAGGTCGAGCATCGCGACCGCCAGTTCCGGTCCGCCCTCCCGCAGCCTCATCAGGGCCAGACCGAGGTGCTCGTCGACGAACCGCCGGTTGTGCAGCCCGGT
The DNA here is from genome assembly GCF_004403075.1 of Cryobacterium sp. TMT2-10. Lineage (NCBI taxonomy): Bacteria > Bacillati > Actinomycetota > Actinomycetes > Micrococcales > Microbacteriaceae > Cryobacterium > Cryobacterium sp. TMT2-10. The sequence goes on from NZ_SOGW01000090.1 coordinate 52,144, forward strand.
CAGCGGGTCCCGTTCGGCCAGCTCGCGATACCGGTCGCTCTCCCGACGGGACTCCGCGGTCTGGAACATGGCATCGAGGATGCGTCCCCGCGCCTCGTTCTCGCTCGCGCCGAGGGCCTCGAACTGCTCGTGGTAGTGGCGGTAGGCCTCGAACGCGAAGCGGTAGTCGTCGTTCGCGGCATGAGTCTCGGCCTGCTCGCGGGTCGTTTCCGTCAGCCAGCGATTGAGACCGTTGCGCTGGGCGATGTCACGGCAGCGGTCGATCACGAGCTGCGCCTTCTCGAGCCGCCCGTCCAGGCGGTACAGCTGGGCCAGGGCGACCAGGGCGGCCGCGGAGCTGTCCGGGTGCGCGTCGCTGATGGCAGGGTCCATGGCCGTCAGCAGCATCTGCTCCGCCTCGTCGATGCGACCCACCGTCAGGTAGATCCGCGCGATCGTGTCCCGGGCGGACATCCCGATCTGGCGGTCGCTGAGCTCCGACAGACCGACCAGGCGGTCGACCGCGGCGAGGGCCTCGACCTGGTTGTGTGCCAGGTGCTCCGTGAAGGCCAGGTTGTTGAGGATGATGTAACGGATGTTGGTTTCCGGGTCATCGATCACCAGCCGCAGCGCATCGTCATACCGCCTCCGCGCCTCGTCGAGAGAACCTGCCGAGCCGAGGGCATCCGCGAGGCACTTACGGGCGGCGGCCCGCATCAGCGGAGTCTCGGACTCGTCGAGCAGATCGTTCGCTGTGACGGCATGCTCCAGCGCGAGGGCGCGATCGCCGACCATCTCGAAGACCGAGCCCAGAACGTCGTGGCACCGGGACTGCAGCGCGACCTCGCCGTGCTGTTCCGCCCAGCCCAGGATCTGCTGCACATCGGTGGCGATCTGGCCCGGGTCGGTGCGATGGATGCGCACGGCGGCGATCAGCACAATCAGGCGGCGCGACGTGGCCCCCGAGTCTGCCTCGCCGAGTTCCGCGAGCCACTCCTCGGCGGCTTGGAGCGCCACGTCCCGGTCGATCCAGAACTCTCGTTCAATGCGCGCCAAGCGTGCGGTGTCCCGACCACGCACAGTCCCCACCACCACGTCCTGCTCCCTGACAGATGCAGAAAGCAGACCGTGAAAAGTCCGTCGGATGCTCCGCTGGTGAGAGCGGGCCGAACACTGTCGCGCTCAGCCTAGCGTGGGCCGCCTGCTCGGCCGGGTGTTTGCGAACCCCCAGCCTGAGGGGAGAAGAGGCGAGTTACTCGCCGTCGCCATCGCTGTCGCTGTGAGCGGGTTCGTCTTCGCCCGGGAGCGGACCCAGAGCCCGCAACAGGTCGGCCGGGGCAGCCTGCATCACGTGCGGGCCGGCGATGTCGAAGAACACCATCTCCAGCACCTGCTTGTGCACGGTGAGGAACTCCCGCAGCCACTGGCCGTCGGCGACCATCACCTGCGGGTCGACCTCGTCCGGCACCATGCGGGCATAGTTCTCGGCGGAGGAGAAGAGCAGCAGCATGCGCCGGTCGGTGCCCTCGCGCCCGAACACGCGCACCTGCTCCGCCTGGCCGTTGACGACCAGCTGGGGCACGATCATCACGTCGTTGCGCAGGGCGTAGGCCACGGCGACCACGTCCTGCTCGGCCAGAGCAGTGGCAAGGGCGAGGGAATGGGTCGGTGGAGTCGCGTCAGTCACGGCATCCATTCAACCAGTTGATCAGGACAGGAAGAACTGCTTCGGCGTGGCCGACTCGATCCCGTCGACGGAGACGCTTAGGTTGTACGCCGCTCCCCCGGCCGGCGCGGCGTCGCGGGTGGCCTCGTCGCAGGTGTCCGGGCTCGACCGCACCCGCTCCCACTCGATGGCGGCCGACGAGCTCACCGGCTGGCCGGGCTTGAGGGTCACCTCGGCGTCGGCCGGGTCGGTGAGGCAGTCGGTGGACGTCCAGTAGACGTCCGCGCCGCTGGAGATCGTGAAGACCTGCTTCGACGTTCCCACGTTGATCACGCAGGGCTCGGTGCCGGTGTTCGTCAGGCTGAGCGAGAGTGCCGGCTGCTGTCCGGGCTCGTAGCTGACCGCGTCGGTGATGGCCTCCACCTGCACCCTCGCCGGGTTGCAGGCGGATGCCCCGGCGGCCGGGTCGGACGCCGCGGCGGCCGGCGCATCCGTCGTTGCGGCGCTGGCCGCCGATTTCGGGGCGGTGCCCTGCTCGTCGGGGCCCGCACCGGGCCGCACGATGATCAGGAAGATAATGACAAGCACGAAGAGCAGGCCCACACCCACGATGAGGCGACGGCGCCAGTACACCTTGCTGGACTGGGGCCCGACCGGATGTTTGATCGTCGACATGACCCAAGGCTAACGAGGTATACCGGCGCCGCCGGGGAATGCTCAGCGTGTCGAGCGGGAATATAGGAAGAGGCGCGGCCGAGCCCGGAGAGGCTCGGCCGCGCCCGCGCACGTCCTATGGTCAGCGAGGGGCCTTGACCTTCGCAACCGTGATCTCGGTCCACCCGAGCACGGCACCGGTCGCGTCCTGCACGACGAGCTGGTACTTGCCTGCACGGATGTCGGCCGGCAGTGTCGTGCTGACCTCACCCTTCGCGTTCACCAGCAGCCAGCCGCCCAGGTTCTTGACCGGCTTGGACTGCAGCGACACCGAGACGAACTCGCCCGCGTGCGCCGCTCCGACGTCGACCGTGACCGTGGCGCCCGCGGCGTAGGCGGCCGCGTACGTGTCGACCTTGTCCTTGATTGCCTTGGTCAGGGCCTTCGGGCTGGCGGCGGTCGGATCGGTCGCCGGCGGCACCGGCACGTTCACGGTGATCGGCACCCGCACGATCGTGCCGGACTCCGTGGCCGTGAGAACGAGCTCGCTGTTCGCCGCGGCATCCTGCGGCACCGTGACGGTGACCGCGGCCTTGCCGGAGGCGTCGACGGCTGCCGTGCCCGGGCCGGCACTGCTGCCGGACCAGAGCAGCGTCAGCGCCGTGTTCTTCGGGGCGCCGAGCGAGCTCAGGTTCAGGTCGCCCACGGTGAACGTGACCGAGGCGCCGCGCTCGACGGCCCCGCTCGGAACGCCCGTGACGCTGGCCTGGCGGGCGGCGAACGACGGTGCCACTGGACTCTTGGCCGTGAGGTAGGAGATCCAGGCGTCCCGGTCGACCAGACCGGAGTCGCGCGTGCCCGTTCCATTCTTGAACTCCCGGAAGTTGTCGCCGCCGGTGAGCAGGAAGTTGAACGAGCCGACCCGGTAGGAGCGCGCCCGGTCGATGGCCGAACCGTCGATCCAGATGCCCGTGATGCGGTCGCCCTCAGCCCGGGTGGCGTCGAACGTGTAGTTCACGTTGTCGGAAAGCCCCAGCTGCAGGTACGGGCGGCTCGGGATGTTGCCGGCCGCGTCACGCTGCCACTGCTGTTCCAGAACGGTCTTGAACTGATCCCCGGTGAGGCTGGTCGTCCACAGGTTGTTCAGGAACGGCAGCACCGCGTTGGCCTCGGCGTAGGTGACGACACCGTCCGGCGAGTACAGCAGTTCGGCGCGCATGCCGCCCGGGTTGACCACGCCGATTTCGGCGCCGCCCTTGGCCGGGTCGGCCAGCGATTCGCGCAGGGAGTTCGCCACCAGCGTGCCCATGGCAGACGGTGCGGCCCGGTTCTCGGCGCACGGTGAGGTGCCGCCGAGGCAGGCGCGGGTGATGTCGGCGGTGACCGAGCCGATCGGCTGGTTGCCGATGACGGCCGCCTGGGCGAGCGCGGCATCCGTGATCGTCTTCACCGCGGCGACCCGCGGGTATGCGGCGACCAGGGTGGCGTCGGCCGTGACCGAACGCTTGACGTTCTGGTTCTTCACGGTCGTGGTGTCACCGGACGCAACGTCGTAGTTGAGCACGACCTGGCCGATGTTCTCGCCGTAGCTTCCGGTCTGGAGCACCGGGCGGGTGACCCCGGCGGCCGCACCGGGGAGCTGGGCGTTCCACGCGTACTGCTTGTGCGTGTGGCCGGTGAAGATCGCGTCGACCTCGGCGGAGGTCTGCGTGACGATCCGGGCGAACGCGCTGTCGGTGAGGGCGAGCTCCTGCTCGAGGGAAGCGCCGTCCGGCGTTCCGGCGCTGGCCCCCTCGTGGTACTCGGCGATCAGCACATCGGCTTCGCCGTTGGCGGGGTTGCCGTCGGTGAGCTGGGCCGAGACCCGGTTGACCGCGGCGACCGGGTCACCGAAGCTCAGGCTGGCGATGCCGTTCGGCGAGACCAGCGCCGAGGTCTCCTCGGTGACCGCGCCGATCACGCCGACCGTGACGCCGTTGACGACGTAGGTGGCGTACTCCTGCATGGCCGGGGTTTCGGTGCCGAGCTGGTAGACGTTCGCGCCCAGGTAATCGAAGTCGGCGGCGTCGGCGACGCGGCCGGTCAGGTCGGAGAAGCCCTGGTCGAACTCGTGGTTGCCCACGGCCGAAGCCTTCAGGTCGAGGGCGTTCAGCACGTCGATGGTGGGTTTGTCACCCTGCGAGGCGGAGGCGAACAGGGAGGCGCCGATGTTGTCACCGTCGGAGAGGAACAGGGTGGACGCGTCCCCGTATTCCGCGCGGAGCTGCTCGACCGTTCCAGCGAACTTGACCGTGTTGGCGTCGATGCGGCCGTGGAAGTCGTTGATGTTGAGCAGGTTGATGTCGACGTCGGTGGGGCTGGCGAGGTTCAACCCGACGACGGCCGGGTCGTGGTCGGACGAGCGGAACGCGTCGGCCAGGTAGAAGTCGGTGACGTTGTTGTTGTACCGGCTGTACTCCAGGGCGACCGACTCGACCGAGTTGATGTTCCAGACGTCCACATCTGTGACCGCGGCATCCGCCTCGGGCGACGCGAACACGTGGTCGAGCGAGCCGACCATGCCGCCGAACGCGTAGGTGTACTCGCCGCTCTTGGCTTCCTCGCTGAGGTAGCCGGCGTCGGTGATGACCTTGATCGGGTCTTCCTGGTCGTAGGCGTTGAAGTCACCGGTGAGGAAGACGCGCGCGATGCCGGTGCTGGTCTTCAGCGAGTCGGCGAACCCGACGAGCGCCGTCGCCTGGTTCACACGGGACAGGTTCGAGGCGCCCTGGCCGTCGCCCGTGTCGGCGTTGGCGCCGGTTCCGGACCCCTTCGACTTGAAGTGGTTGACGATCGCGAGGAAGCGGCTGCCGGTGTCGCCGACCAGCTGGAAGGCCTGGGCGAGCGGCTGGCGGGCGTTGACGAAGGCGGCGTGGTCGAAGATGGTCGACCCGCCGACAGTCTCGACGGCGGCGGTCTTGTAGATGAACGCGGTGCGGATGACGTCTTCGCTGACCGGGAGGGCGGCCGGTGAGGGCACGAAGGCCCAGACCGGGCTGCCCGCGGCGGTGTTCAGCGCGGCGACGAGGTTGGCGAGGGCGGAGTCGCGGTCCTTGCCGAAGCGGGCCGAGTTCTCGATCTCCTCGAGCGTGACGACCTGGGCGTCGAGCGCGTTGATCGCGGAGACGACCTTCGCCTGCTGGCGCTCGAAGCTGACCTGGGTGGCCGCGCCGCGGGCGTCGCAGCCGCTGTTGACCGTGATCGGCGTGCCGGCCCGGTCGGTGTAGTAGGTGCAGCCGGTGATGGAGTCACCGGTGGTGGCGAAGTAGTTGAGCACGTTGAAGGTGGCCAGACGGATGTCGCCGCCCACCGGTCTGGGCGCCGCTGTGCGGGTGTTGGCGAAGGTCGCGGGCTGCACGGCGGCGGCGGTCGCGGGCACCAGCTCGGCGGTCGGCTGGAACTTCCAGTTGCTGTTGCGGAAGTCGAAGATGACCGGCTTCGTGAACGTGACGGCCGCACCGATGCGCACGGGGTTCGCGGTGGACAGATACGGAACAGGGAGGCCCTTGTTCGTGGCGCTGCCGAGGTAATTGGTCGTGGCGCCGTCGTCGAGGGTGACCGCGCGCGCCTTGTTGGCGGCGACGGCCGCGGTGTACGCGTCCGTTCCCGGGCGGGCGGTGACGGTCGGGCCGACGAGCGGGGTGCTCCCGGCGGCGAGGCCGATCTCGCCGTACTGGTTGGTCGAGTAGTTGTTCGTGACGGTGAACGCGCCGGCGGGGGCCAGGAGCATGCCCTCGAGGGACTCGCGCGCGGCATCCGTGGCCGGAAGGCCGACCGTGGCGGGTGCCGGGGCGACGATTCCGGCCTTGTCCAGGGCGGTGACGTCGCTGAGCGCGCCGACGGTGAGCTGCGTGAGTCCGAAGAACTCGGACGCGGTGCCGGTCACCGAGACGTAGTCGCCGGCCGTGACGGGGGCGACGAGCGCGTTCGTGTAGACGAAGATTCCGTCCGAGGCGGTGTGTGTGGTCAGATCGACCGCGCCGCCGGTGCCGGGGGTCTGCAGGTAGAAGCCCCTGAAGCCGCCGGCCGGGTAGGTGGCGGTCACCACGCCGGTCGTGGTGACGAGCTTGCCGGTCTGGGCGCCGGCATCCGTGCTGCCCTGGATCTCATTGATCGGGAGCGCGGCGGCGGGCGCCGGCGGGGTGGTCGGCGCCGGGGTCGGAGTGGGCGTGGTGGTGGCCGCGGTCTCGCCGGCGGCGTTGGTCGGGGTGGGGGCCGCGAGCGTGAAGTCGCCCGAGTTGACGTCGGTGTCGAGGCCCGTCGCGCGGCTGAGCGCGGTGGTGACGGATGCCGCGGGCGCCGCCGTGGTCTCGAACGTGAGCGACGAGCCGTACCCGATCAGGTCGATGACGCCGGGTGCGTTCAGCAGGGATCCCGTGGGGGGAGCGGTCAGCGCCGTGGTCTGGTTGGCGAGGAAGAGGGTTCCGCCGCCGCCAGCGAAGGAGGAAGAGAGAGAAGCGTTCGGAGTAGGGAGGGGGGCGCCGTTGGCGGCGTTCGAGTTTCCCTGCACGAGGTAGTAGCCCCTGGCCGGGATGGACCCGGTCAGCGGGAGCACGGCGGTCGGGTTCGTGGTGCCGGTGGCCGAGCGGTACTGCAGCGAGGTGCCGTCGAGGGTGACGAGGGCATCCGTCGGGTTGTAGAGCTCGACGAACTTGTTCAGGTAGGTGGCGCCGGCGCTGCCGCCGTTCAGGTAGGCCTCGTTGATCACGACCCCGGTGCCACCGACGTCTGCGACGGCCGGCAGCGCCACGAGCGGGCTCGCGACCAGGCCGAGGCCGAGGAGAGAGGCGAAAGTCAACTTCCAACTGCTGTGTGCTGCAGGCGACATGGGTTCCCTAAGTAGGCGACGACATTGATCGCAATGCTACGGAGGCAGGGCCCTGCTTGAGCGTCCTGCAAAATAACAAAAGGTGAATTCAGGCGTTCTGCTCGAATGAGCAGAAGAATGCGAAAATACCCCCACATGAGCGCCGCCCGAAGGGGTACTGTGCGCTCTTCACTCTGCTCTTCACTGTGCTGGCAGGCCGGCACGAGCCGGTCCGGTCCACCCGGCTCCGGGTCAGACGAGCCGCTTGACCATCCGGGTATTGCCGAGTGTGTTCGGCTTCACGCGGGCCAGGTCGAGGAACTCGGCGACGCCCTCGTCGTGCGAGCGCACCAGTTCGGCGTAGACCCGCGGGTCCACCGTTTCGGAGCCCATGTCGCTGAAGCCGTGCCGGGCGAAGAACGGCACCTCGAAGGTCAGGCAGAACAGGCGGCTGAGTCCGAGCTCGCGGGCATCCGCTTCGAGCCGGTCCATCAGTGCGTGGCCGACGCCGCGGCCCAGCCAGTCGGCGGTCACGGCGAGAGTGCGCACCTCGCCGAGGTCTTCCCACATCACGTGCAGGGCGCCGCAGCCGATCAGGTTGCCGTCGGCATCTTCGACCACCCGGAATTCCTGCACGGCCTCGTAGAAGACGACGCTTTCCTTGCCGAGCAGGATGCGCTCCTGCACCAGCGGCGCGACGATGGCCTGGATGCGGGGCACGTCGGTGGTGCGTGCCCGGCGAACCGAATACTCCTGCATCTGTCGCCGACCGGCCTTTCCTGCTGATTCATCCCGCACCATCAATCTCCCAGTCTAGGAACCAATTCGACGGAGATTTTGCCGGATATGCCCATTTCCGGCCCAAAACAGGGTTGTAGAAGCAAAATCTCCGTCGAATTGGTGAGGGACGGAACGTGGAAAGGGGCGGGCGAGAACGCAGAAGGGCCCGGCGGATGCTCCGCCGGGCCCTTCTGAACGGGGTTGCGCTAGTCGCTGGTCACCGCGAGGTCGGGCGAGCCCGGCCCCGTGCCGATCGCGGCCGTCGTGTTGACCCCGACCCCGACCGCTGAGGCGCGAACGGTCGTGGTGAAGACGTACTCCCCGCCCACGTAGTCCACGTGCACGTGGTCGCCGGCGTTGAGCTCGCCCTGCAGGATCTTCTCTGACAGGCGGTCCTCCACCTCGCGCTGGATCGCGCGGCGCAGCGGCCGGGCACCCAGTGCGGGGTCGAAGCCGACCTCGATCAGGTGTTCCTTCACCGCGAGGGTCAGGTCCACCGTCATGTCGCGGTCGAGCAGACGCTCGCCCAGCCGCTTGATGAACAGGTCCACGATCTGCAGCAGTTCCGGCTTGGTCAGCTGCGGGAAGACGATGACCTCGTCCACGCGGTTGAGGAACTCGGGCTTGAAGTGCTTCTTCAGCTCTTCCTTGACCTTGCCGCTCATCCGGTCGTAGCTGGTGGCCGTGTCGCCCTCGAGCTGGAAACCGACGGGCGCGCCGCTGATGTCCTTGGTGCCGAGGTTCGTGGTCATGATGATCACGGTGTTCTTGAAGTCGATGACGCGACCCTGGCCATCCGTCAACCGGCCCTCTTCCAGAATCTGGAGGAGGGAGTTGAAGATGTCGGGGTGGGCCTTCTCGATCTCGTCGAACAGCACCACGGAGAACGGCTTGCGGCGCACCTTCTCGGTGAGCTGGCCGCCCTCTTCGAAGCCGACGAACCCGGGAGGGGCGCCGAACAGTCGGGACACGGTGTGCTTCTCGCCGTACTCACTCATGTCGAGCGAGATCATGGCGGCCTCGTCGTCGAAGAGGAACTCGGCGAGCGCCTTAGCCAGCTCGGTCTTGCCGACGCCGGTGGGGCCGGCGAAGATGAACGAACCGCTCGGGCGCTTCGGGTCCTTCAGGCCGGCACGGGTGCGGCGGATGGTCTTGGCGAGCGCCGAGATGGCCTCCTCCTGACCGATGACGCGCTGGTGCAGGGCCTTCTCCATGAAGACGAGCCGCGAGGACTCCTCTTCGGTGAGCTTGAAGACGGGGATGCCGGTCGCCTGGGCCAGGACCTCGGCGATCAGTCCTTCGTCGACGACGGCGGTGGTCTTGACGTCGCCCGACTTCCACTTCTTCTCGAGGCGCAGCCGCTCGCCGAGGAGGTTCTTCTCCTCGTCGCGCAGGCCGGCGGCCTTCTCGAAGTCCTGCTCCTCGATCGCGGTCTCCTTGGCGGCGCGCACCACGGCGATCTTCTCGTCGAATTCGCGCAGCTCGGGCGGGCTCGACAGGATCGACAGGCGCAGGCGGGCGCCGGCCTCGTCAATCAGGTCGATGGCCTTGTCCGGCAGGAACCGGTCGGACACGTAGCGGTCGGCGAGGTTCGCCGCGGCCACGAGGGCGCCGTCGGTGATGGACACCTTGTGGTGCGCCTCGTACCGGTCGCGCAGCCCCTTGAGGATGTTGATCGTGTGGGGCAGAGACGGCTCGGCGACCTGGATCGGCTGGAAGCGGCGCTCGAGCGCGGCATCCTTCTCAAAGTGCTTGCGGTACTCGTCGATCGTGGTGGCACCGATGGTCTGCAGCTCGCCGCGGGCGAGGAGAGGCTTCAGGATGCTGGCCGCGTCGATCGCGCCCTCGGCGGCACCGGCACCGACGAGGGTGTGGATCTCGTCGATGAAGATGATGATGTCGCCGCGGGTGCGGATCTCCTTGGTGACCTTCTTCAGGCGTTCCTCGAAGTCACCGCGGTAGCGGCTGCCGGCGATGAGCGAGCCGAGGTCGAGCGAGTAGAGCTGCTTGTCCTTCAGCGTCTCGGGCACATCGCCCTTGACAATGGCCTGGGCGAGGCCCTCGACGACGGCCGTCTTGCCGACGCCGGGCTCACCGATCAGAACCGGGTTGTTCTTGGACCTGCGGGACAGGATCTGCATGACCCGTTCGATCTCTTTCTCGCGCCCGATGACCGGGTCGAGTTTGTTGTCGCGGGCGGCCTGCGTCAGGTTCCGGCCGAACTGGTCGAGAATCTGGCTGCCCGCCGGACCGCTCGCCTGCTCGTTCGCGCCGACCTGCACCTGCTCCTTGCCCTGGTATCCAGACAGGAGCTGGATGACCTGCTGGCGCACCCGGTTGAGGTCGGCGCCGAGCTTAACGAGCACCTGGGCGGCAACGCCTTCACCCTCGCGGATGAGGCCGAGCAGAATGTGCTCGGTACCGATGTAGTTGTGGCCGAGCTGCAGCGCCTCGCGCAGACTCAATTCGAGCACCTTCTTAGCGCGCGGCGTGAACGGGATGTGCCCGGTCGGCTGCTGCTGGCCCTGGCCGATGATGTCCTGCACCTGCTCGCGCACGGCGTCGAGGGATATGCCCAAGCTCTCGAGGGCCTTGGCGGCGACACCCTCGCCTTCGTGGATCAGGCCGAGCAGGATGTGCTCGGTACCGATGTAGTTGTGGTTGAGCATCTTGGCCTCTTCCTGGGCCAAAACGACGACGCGACGAGCTCGGTCGGTAAATCTCTCAAACATGTGATCGCTCCCTTGGCGCCAGGGCAGTTGTGGCGCCGATACATCGAGAGTAACGAGGGAACCCTGAAATGCATGCCTCTGTTCGCCGCAGGCGTGACGGATGTCGCCGCGCACCCGCCGAGGCACCCGCCGCCGCGCCCGCCGCCGCGGCCCCGAGGCACCCGCCGAGACATGGCCGAGAGATCGCCGAGTTCGACCGTTGCGGCCGAGTTCGCCAGGCATGCCGGGCGAACTCGACCGGAAGTGGCGAGCTCGGCGGTGCGCGGGTACGGGGGGCGGCATGGGCAGGGGTGCGGCGTGGGCAGGGGGCGGGCGACATGGGCAGGCGTGACGGATGTCGCCGCGCACCCGCCGAGGCACCCGCCGTCGCGGCTCATAGGCACCCGCCGTCGCGGCTCATAGGTACCCGCCGCCGCGGCCGGCCGCGCGCTCCTTACGCATCGACCGGCGAGCGCAATAATGACTCCGAACGGTGGCGGGGAACGCGCCCCGGGGGGCCGTGACAATCGCAGGCGAGAGGCGGAGGCAGTGGACCGGACCGGAAGTCCCGAAGCGGAAAGCACGGCTGCGGCGGAAAGCACGGAAGCGGCGCTGGCCCGGCTGTCATCCGAGAATGCGCGGCTGCGAGAGCACCTCGACGCCGCAGAGGCCGCCGCGGCGGCCGGCGCAGAGACCGTTCCCCTTCCCGGCCTCGCCGCCCCCCCCCCNCCCCCCCCCCCCCCCCGCACTCCTCCCCCTTCCCGCCACCGATGGCGCGCGTTCCTGGCGGTGCTGCTGGTCACCGTCGGCGTTCTGCTGGCGCCGGTCGCCGTGGTGGCCCACTGGACCCGCAACGTGGTGACTGACACCAACACGTTCGTGGCCACCGTTGCGCCGCTGGCCGACGATCCCGCATTCCAGGCCTACCTGGTCGATGAGATCGTCACCGTCGTCGACGAGAAGGTCGATATCCAGGGGGTGACGAAAGACCTCTTCGACGGGCTCTCGAGCCTCAACCTGCCGCCCCGGGCGCAGGACGCCCTCGCCCTGCTGGAGGCGCCGGCCGTGCGCGGAGTGGAATCCCTCATCCGTTCCGGCGCCGAGCGGGTCGTCACCTCGAATGCGTTCGCGCAGGTCTGGGAGGAAGCCCTGCGGCTCAGCCACACCCAGATCGTCGCGGCGCTGGAGGGCGAGACCTCCTCCGCGCTCGTGATCAGCGGCACCGGCGAGGTCGGGATCCAGCTCGGGCCGATCATCGCCGAGGTGAAGAAGCAGCTTGTGGCGCAGGGCTTCGGCCTGGCCGCGAACATCCCGGAGGTCGATCGCACGATCCCGATCGCGCAGGCGGATGCCCTCGTGCAGGCCCGAACCGCGTACCAGCTCCTCGACGTTCTCGGCGCCGTGCTGCCCTGGGTGAGCCTGCTGTTGATCGCCGCCGGCGTGCTCGTGGCCAGGCGCAAGTCGCGCGCCCTGATCTGGGCGGGCGTGACTCTCGGTCTCTCGATGGCTCTGCTGGCCGCGGGGATCTCCGTCGGCCGCATCCTCTTCGTCAACGCTATATCGCCCGCCGATCTGCCGGCCGACCTCGCCGGCACCGTCTATGACGCGCTCGTGCCGCTCGTGCCGCTCGTGTACGCCACCGCGCTGTCGGTGGGCCTGGCCGCGGTGACCGTCGCCGTGGTCGCGTACCTGGCCGGCCCGTTCCGCGGGGCGATCGCCGTTCGTCGCCTGACCCGCGACGGGGCCCGAAGCCTGCGCGGCTCCGCCGCGCGGAGCGGCGTGACCACCGGGCGGGCTGGCGTCTGGCTCTACCGGGCCCGGCGCTACATCCGGGCAGCGGTCGGCGTGGCGGCCGCCGCGGTCGCGATCTTCTGGCGACCGCTCACCCCGGCCGTGATCATCTGGACCGCGTGCTCGCCCTTCTGGTGGTGCTGCTGCTCGAGCTGCTGCAGCGCCCGCCGGACGAGGTGCCGCCCCTCACTCCCGACGCGCCGACGGAACCGACCGACCTGACCGAGACGGCCGAAATACCGGCTGAGGGTGTCACGGTTGGAGCGGGGCCGGTGGGCTCAGAGGCCGTCGGCTCCGGGCCGCCCCCGCCCAGCCGCGACGACGTCGACTAGCCCGCACCCGGCACGGCACTGCACATCGGCCTACGAGGGCACGCCCGCCCCGAAGGTGGCGGTCACGGAGTACCGCTCGCCCAGAATGTGGCTGCAACGCAGTTCAACGGCGGCTCCGCGCTGGTAGCCGATTCTCTCGATCCGAAAAATAGGGGCTCCGGGGGCGCAGCCGAGACGTTCGACGTCCAGAGCCGAGGCGGTGTCGGCGCGTAGCTCCTCAACCCCGCCGTCCACGGTGATGCCACATCGCTCGCGCAGCTCCTTGTAGAGCGCGGTTGCGGCGAAGTCGACGCTCAGGAGCGGGCGGACCCGGTCAGCGGGGAGCCAGACGTGATCGACCGCGAACGGCTCCTCGTCTGCGAGACGCAATCGAGACAATTTGAACAACTCCTGGGCCGGCGGCAGCGAGAGGCGTTCGGCGACGGCCGGATCGGTGACCAGCCGGCGCTCCAGAACAACGCTGCGCTGGGTCATCCCGGATTCCTGCACGGATGCGAACAGGCTGTAGACCGGGCCGAAGGCGCTGCCCAGGCCGCCCACGATCACCCGGGGCTTCCTGCCCCTCTGAGCGGTAACCGACCCCGTCTCCCTGAGCGGGCGAAGGGCGCTGCGGATCGTACCCCGGCTGACGCCATAGGTCGCGGCCAGTTCCAGCTCACCGGGGAATCCGTCCGCGAATTCTCCCCGGGCAACGCGAACCGCGAGGTCCGCGCCGATGCTCTCCCAGAGCGGCCTGCGCGGGGCCGATTCAGACGGATCATGAGCGCGTGCGCCTGGCTGGGCAGGTGCTGCCACGGCTGTCCTTTCTCACTAAATGTCTATACATTGTAAATGTCTCATCAAAATCCGGGAGGGCGACGACCATGGCATCTGCGCAACCCAAGAACGCGTCGTCGGGCTCCCGCCGACGCGGCCTTGTCTACCTGATCGCCGGCGCTGTCGCGATTGTAGTCGTCCTCGGGGTCGGCTTCGCGGCCCAGTCCGGCACGGCAGAGCAGGCATCGCCCCCAGCCGGCGCCGACGAGCAAGGCTCCGAACCGGCCTTCGACATGTCCCGTCGAATTGACGGCGATCCGACGGCGCGGGGTGACACGGATGCCCCGGTGGTGCTGGTCGAGTATTCGGACTACCGCTGCCCGTTCTGCGCCGTCTTCGCCCGAGAGACCCTCCCGCTGCTCATCGGCGAATATGTTGATTCGGGCCAGGTGCGCATCGAATGGCGGGATCTCACGGTCTTCGGCCAGGAGTCCATTGACGCCGCCGTTGCGGGACGGGCAGCCGGGGCGCAGGGCCTGTTCTGGGAGTTCAACGAGGCGACGTTCCGGGATGCCCCCGAGAGAGCCCACCTCGCCCTGCCGCGGGAGCGTCTGCTCCAGATCGGCCGCGACATCGGAGTGCCTGACATGGCTCGTTTCGAGAGCGACCTGGCCGACCCCGCGCTACTGGCGGCTGTCACCAGGGACACCGACGAGGCTCGCTCGTTCGGCGCGACCGGAACACCGCTGTTTCTCGTCAACGACACGCCCATTTCCGGCGCCCAACCCGTCGAGGCCTTCCGCCAGGCCATTGATCGAGAACTCGCCGAAGCCGCCGAATAATGGATATCGGTTACGCCGGCGCGCTGATCGGCGGGGTCCTGACCCTGCTCAGCCCCTGCTCGGTCCTGCTCCTTCCCGCGTTCTTCGCCTACGCGTTCTCGACGCCGACGAAGCTCCTGGCCCGCACGGGACTCTTCTACCTGGGGCTGATCACCACACTCGTGCCGATCGGTGTCCTCGCCGGCACGCTCGGAGCGTTTTTGACGCAGAACCGCGCCGGGTTCGTGGCCGTCGCCGCATCCCTCGTGATCGCCCTCGGACTGGTCCAGCTCATCGGCATCAGGCTTCCGGCGTTCGCCAGGGACGGGGGCGGTGAGGGCACCTCCTCGGCCTCGGTCTTCCTCCTGGGATCGGTCTACGGGGTGGCCGGGGTGTGCGCGGGCCCCATTCTCGGATCGGTCCTCACGGTTGCCGCCGTCGGCGGAAACGCCGCCTACGGCGGCATCCTGCTGGCGATCTATGCGCTGGGAATGACCGTGCCCCTGTTCGTGCTGGCGCTGGTTTGGAACCGCCTGAGGATCGCGGAGCGCGGCTGGCTGCGGCCGCGAATGGTGCGGATCGGACGCTGGCAGAATTCGTGGCTGCTGGTCGTGTCCGGCCTGCTCTCGATCGGAATCGGAGCACTCCTCCTGCTGACCGAGGGCACGGCCGGACTCGGTGGCATCCTGACCATCGGCGAGCAGTTCGCCGCCGAGTCCTTCGTGCTGAACGCCTCCTCGGGCGTCTCCAATCTCGTCTTCGGCCTGGCGGCCATCGTGGCACTGATCATCATCGCCGTGATCTTCTTCGTGCGCGGCCGGCAACCGGCAGCTCCGGCGCGAGCCACAGAGCAGGCCGAACCCGGGCGATCAGCAGAGCCGATCGCCCGGTGACGAGTGCCAAGGGGCTCCTACTGCACCGCGGAGGTCAGCCGGGCGAGGTTGTCGAGCACCGTGGAGCGCAGCGGCTGCTTCATCCACTCCTCGAGGGTCAGTTCGCGGCTGTCGGCGCGGTAGCCGTCCTGCACCGCGCGCAGTTGCTGCACGAATGAGCGGCCGCGCACCATCATCGACACCTCGAAGTTGAGGCTGAACGAGCGCATGTCCATGTTGCTCGACCCGATCACGGCCACCTCGTCGTCGATCGTGAAGTGCTTGGCGTGCAGCACGTACGGCGCCTTGTACATGAAGATCTTCACGCCGGCCCGCAGGAGTTCCTCGTAGTAGGAGCGCTGCGCGTGGTAGACGAGGGCCTGGTCGGCGACCTCGGACACGAACAGTTCCACGTTCAGCCCGCGCTGGGTCGCGGTCGTGATCGCGTACAGGATCGATTCGTCCGGCACGAAGTACGGGCTCGTGATGATGATGCTGTCCTGGGCGTAGTAGAGCAGCGCCAGGAACAGCCGCAGGTTGTTCTCGCCCTCGAACCCGGGCCCACTGGGCACCACCTGACAGTCCAGCGAATGCGGAACGACCTCGGTCGACACCGGCTGGATATCGCGGGTGAGCAGGTCGTTCGTCTCGCTGTACCAGTCCGTGATGAAGATCGCGTTGAGTCCGGAGACGATCGGCCCCTCGACCCGTGTCATGAGGTCTTTCCACTGCAGTCCGCGACGGATGTTGGCGGGCATGTTGTAGCTGCGGTCGATGACGTTCTGTGACCCCATGTACCCGACCGTGCCGTCCACGATCAGCAGCTTGCGATGGTTGCGCAGGTCGGGACGCTGCCATTTGCCCTTCAGCGGCTGCAGCGGCAGCAGCAGCTCCCACTTCACTCCGGAGGCGGTGAGCCGGTTCAGCGTCGCCCGGTAGCCGGGCTTCCGCATGGACTGGATGTGGTCCATCAGCACGCGCACCGTGACGCCGCGCTTGACCGCGTTCTCGAGGGCGTCGAAGAACGGCGCCGTGGTCCTGTCGAGCGAGAAAATGTAGAACTCGACGTGCACGAAATTGCGTGCCTGGTCGATGTCGGTGACCATCTCGGCGAAAGTGCCCTCGTAGTCACCGAGCAGCCGGGCCTCGTTGCCGCCGACCAGCGGCATGGACCCCAGCGTGCGGTTGAGTTCGACGACCGATTCCAGCCACGGCGGCCACGGATGGTCGCGGCGCACCTGGTCGATGCCCTCGGTGCTGTCGAGGATGAACTGGTTGATCTCCTCCTGCATCTCCAGGCGCTTCCTCGGCAGGGTACGGTAGCCGATCATCAGGAAGAGCAGTGCGCCGATGAACGGCAGGAAGAAGATCGCGAGCAGCCAGGCCATCCCGGAGGTCGGCCGTCGGTTGCGGGGCACGACGATGATCGCAACGACACGGATGGCGAAATCGACCACCAGGGCGATCACCAGGATGACGGTCGAGACATCGATGCCGAACATGCGGTGCTAGGTGACCGGCTTGTCGAGCCCGAGCTTGGCGCGCTCTTCCGCCTCGATCCGGGCGTATACCTTACGTTCCGTTCGGTCGGCACGCAGGATGGACCGCATGATCACCCAGAAAATGAGCCCGACCAGAATGGTGGGCAGGAGCGACCAGAATGCGCTGACCCAGAAGTTGTCCATAGTCCCTCCAACGATACGGGAAAACGGTGGGCGAGGGCACAGGTCCACGGGGCTGTTCGGCTCGACCCGGGGGCTTTGTGAAGTGTTGATGGCTAAGCTTGCCCGGTGCCAGAAGGAGGACGGATACCGAAGCCCCGCGCGGCGTTGACGACCGCCACGAGCCGCGGCCTGGTCCTCGATCTGATCCGGTCGGCGGGGCCGATCAGCCGGGTCGAACTGGCCGAACGCACGGGTTTCACCCAGGCGACCATGTCCACCGTGGTGCGGCAGTTGATCCGGGAGGGCCTGGTGCGGGAGGCCGGCAGGAGCGAGTCCACCGGCGGCAAGCCGCGGGTGCTGCTCGAGGTCGACCCGGACGCCCGCTTCGCCGTCGGAATCCAGCTCGGCGCGGACTTCATCACCTTCGTGGTCACGAACCTGAGCGGGGCTCTGGTGGGAGGCACCCGCATCCGTGGGGTCGGGCCTAGCGATCCCGACCTCACGGTGGCACGGATGGCCGCCCAGGTCGACGCGCTCCTCACCGGGCTGGGCGTCGCGCCCGGCCGCGTGGTCGGCATCGGGATCGCGGCCCCGGGCCCGCTGGACCTTGATTCCGGGAGCCTGCTCGCCCCTCCGACCCTGGCGGCCTGGCGCGACTTCCCGATCCGAGACGCGGTCCGGCGCGCGACCGGGTTTCCGGTCACCATCGACAATGACGCGACCGCGGCTGCCATCGGCGAGTTCTGGAGCGGCTCCATCGCCGGCACGGCGGCGCACTGCACGGTCTACATGGGCGCCGGGATCGGATCGGGCATCGTGCTCGGCGGCACTGTCTACCGCGGCGCCAGCTCGAACGCCGGCGAGATCGGCCAGCTCTGGGTGAGCGCCCCCGACGGGGCGGGACCGGGAGCCACCGTGGAGGACCTCGCCGGGCCGAAGGCGATCGCGGCCAGCGCGCGGGCCGGTCTCGCCGAGGGACGCCGGTCGGCCGTTGAGCTGTCCCCCGAGGGAGACCCGTTCCTCGACTTCGAGCTCGTCGCCGCGGCCGCCGTCGACGGCGACCCGTTCGCCCTGGAGCTGATCACCCGGTCGGCCGACCACCTGGCCACGGCCATCGTCGCGGTCGCCAACATCCTCGACCTGGACTCGATCGTGCTGGCCGGCCCCTCCTTCGCCACGGCCGGCCCGCTCTACCTCGTTGCGGCCGAGCGCCGCCTGGCGGAGGGGTTCTTCGCCCGGGCGCGGCACCGCGTGCAGGTGCGCCTCTCCGCCCACGTCGCAGACGCCGCCGCCGTCGGCGCGGCCGCCCTCATCCTGCACCAGGAGCTCGCCCCGCACTCCGCCGGGCAGACCGCCCCGCGGGCGCGGCGACTTCCTATTTGACCAGGATGCCGTAGAGGCCGGTGACGACCAGGTACAGGCCGATGCCGCCGCCGATGATCCAGACCACGATCCGGTTCCGCGAGGGCCCGTTCCGCCGGGGCCAGCCGGATTCGGTGGGCTCGCCGGGCGCGGGGGTGCCGGAGGCGGGCGTGTGGGGGTTCGGCGTGCCGGAGGCGGGCGTGTGGGGGTTCGGCGTGTCGGAGGGCGTGATGCTCATGCGTCCATCATTTCACCAACGGGAACAGAATGGTCTCCCGGATGCCGAGGCCGGACAACGCCATCAGCAGGCGGTCGATGCCCATGCCCATGCCGCCGGTGGGCGGCATCCCGTACTCGAGGGCGCGCAGGAATTCCTCGTCCAGGCGCATCGCCTCCGGGTCTCCGCCGGCCGCGAGACGGGCCTGCTCGATGAAGCGCTCCCGCTGCACGACCGGGTCGACGAGCTCGGAGTAGCCGGTGGCCAGTTCGAAGCCGCGCACGTAGAGGTCCCACTTCTCGACCACGCCGGCGGTCTCCCGGTGGCCGCGCACGAGCGGGCTGGTGTCGATCGGGAAGTCCATCACGAACGTGGGGCGGGTCAGTCCGCCCTTCACGAAGTGCTCCCACAGTTCCTCGACGTACTTGCCGTGGATGGGGTGGTCGATCTCCAGGCCCTCCCGGTCGGCCAGCGTCTGGAGCTCGGCGAGCGGGGTTTCGGATGAGATGAGGTAGCCGACGGCCGCGGACAGGCTGTCGTACATGCCGATCCGGTCCCAGTCGCCGCTGAGGTCGAACTCGGTGCCGTCGGCCCAGGTCACCACATGCGAGCCGGCGATGGCCAGCGCGGCATCCTGGATCAGGGTCTGGGTGAGGTCGGCGATGGAGTTGTAGTCGCCGTATGCCTCATAGGCCTCGAGCATCGCGAACTCGGGCGAGTGGGTGGAGTCGGCGCCCTCGTTGCGGAAGTTGCGGTTGATCTCATAGACCCGGTCGATGCCGCCGACGACGGCTCGCTTGAGGAACAGCTCGGGGGCGATCCGCAGGTACAGGTCCGTGTCGAACGCGTTGCTGTGCGTCGTGAAGGGGCGGGCGGATGCGCCGCCGTGCATGACCTGCAGCATCGGCGTCTCGATCTCGATGAAATTGCGCTCGGTGAAGGTGCGGCGCAGGCTCGCGACCGTCTGCGAGCGCTGCACGACGCTGCGGCGGGCCTGTTCGCGGCTGATCAGGTCGAGGTACCGGCTGCGCACCCGGGTCTCCTCGCTGAGCTCGGTGTGCAGGTTGGGAAGCGGCAGCAGCGCCTTCGCGGCGACCTGCCACTCCGCCGCCATGATCGACAGCTCACCGCGGCGGGAGGAGATGACCTCGCCGGAGACGAACAGGTGGTCGCCCAGGTCGACGAGGTCCTTCCAGGCGGCGAGGGACTCCTCGCCCACCTCGCTGAGGGAGACCATGATCTGGATGCGGGTGCCGTCGCCGGACTGGAGACTGGCGAAGCAGAGCTTTCCGGTGTTGCGCAGGTGCACGACGCGGCCGGCGAGGCCGACGGTGACGCCGGTGACGGCATCCGCTTCGAGGTCGCCGAAGCGCGCGCGGACGGCCGGGATCGTGTCGGTCACGGGCACCGACACCGGGTAGGCACCCCCGCCGGGGCCGGTCGCGGCGGCGTTCAAGCGGTCACGCTTGGCCAGGCGCACGAGCTTCTGCTCGTTGCTTTCGGCCTCCGCTGCTGCGGCTGCCGCGGCGTTCTCGGCGTCGGTCGGTTCGGGGTTCTGCTGCTCGCTCATGCGGTTCTCCGTCTAGGGGATGTCCAGGGCCACGTTGTCGATCAGTCGGGTGTTCCCGACCAGCGCCGCGACCAGCATCCGGGCCGGCCCGACGTGGTCGGCGCCGACCGGAAGGAAAGTCCGCGGATCCACGACAACGAGATAGTCCAGTTTAACCAGCGGCTGAACGTCGATCCGCGCGTGGGCCGCGGCCAGCGCGGCGGCGACGCCCTGGGGGGCAGCGGATGCCGCCGCGTCGAGACCGGCGCTCAGCGACCGTGCGGCCAGGCGCTGGGCGGGATCGAGGTTGCGGTTGCGGCTGGAGAGGGCCAGTCCGCCCTCTTCGCGCACGATCGGCACGATCTCGAGGGCGAGCCGGAAGTCGAGGTCGGCCAGCATCCGTTCGACCAGGAAGACCTGCTGGGCATCCTTCTGGCCGAAGACGGCCAGGTCGGGGCCGACGATGTTGAACAGCTTCGCCACCACGGTGAGCATGCCGTCGAAGTGGCCGGGGCGCGCGGCGCCCTCGTACAGCGCGCCCACGGCGCCGGCGGTGACCCGGGTGGAGGCTGCGCCCGCCGGGTACATCACCTGGCTGGTCGGGGCGAAGACGAAGTCAACGCCCTCCTCGGCCAGGGCGGCGACGTCCGCGTCCAGGGTGCGCGGGTAGGTGTTCAGGTCCTCTCCCGCCCCGAATTGCAGCGGGTTCACGAAAATGGAGACCACGACGATGTCCCCCCGGCTGCGGGCGCGGCGCACCAGGGTCAGGTGGCCGGCGTGCAGGGCGCCCATGGTCGGCACCAGGACGATCCGCGCGTCGCCGGGAACGGCCCGCTCCCGTGCGGAGGCCAAGCGGCTCCGCAACTCGTCGATGCTGGTGATTACTTCTGGTGTGGTGAGCACGTTCACTCGTCCTCCGGTGTGTTGCGGTTGAATCATTCGTCGAAATCGTCGCGGTCGTCGGGCCGGTCAGGGGGGTCGAGTCCGGCCGGACCCCCGAGCCCCTCGAGGTGCGAGAGGTCGAGCCGGTCGGGGCTGGTGCGGGCCAGCGCATTCTCCATCGCCGAGCGCATCAGGGGGGCGATCACGGCCCCCGGATGTTCGATCCCGATCCCCGAGAGCAGCCCGGTGGCCTGCTCCACGATCGAGGTGGAGAACGCGGTCGCGGTCTCCACGGCCTCGGCGTACCGGGCCCGGTCGGCCTCCGCGACGATCACGGGCTCGCCGCCCATCTCCACGACGAGGGCCTGCCCGATCGGCAGCACCGGGGTCGGCGCGGTCACGGCGAAGTAGGTGTCGGCCAGACGGGCCAGGTCGATGCTGGTGCCGGTGAAGCTCATGGCCGGGTGAATGGCCAGGGGGATGGCGCCGCCGGCCTGCGCCGGCGCCAGCACCGCGGTGCCGTAGCGCGCCGAGGTGTGCAGCACGAGTTGTCCGGCCTGCCAGGTGCCGGTTGCGGCGAGCCCGCTGACCAGGCTCTCCAGCTGGGCGTCCGGTACCGCGATGA
Organism: Cryobacterium sp. TMT2-10; assembly: GCF_004403075.1. Taxonomy (NCBI): domain Bacteria; kingdom Bacillati; phylum Actinomycetota; class Actinomycetes; order Micrococcales; family Microbacteriaceae; genus Cryobacterium; species Cryobacterium sp. TMT2-10. Next base: position 73,651 of record NZ_SOGW01000090.1, read on the forward strand.
TGACCAGTTCGCTGCGCTCGACCAGTTCGGGCACGCTGAGGATCGGCACGAACGGAAGGATGGCCTCCGCCCGGTCGCGGCTGGCCTGGGAGATCGCGGAGATTCCGACGATGGCGTGGCCGGCGCCGGCGAGGGCGGCGCCGAGGATGGGGCCGACGTGGCCGGCCCCGATGATGCCGATTCCGAGGCGGCCGGGACGCTGGCTCATTCGAGGGCTCCGTTCGGGAGGTTCCAGTGGTGGGTGGTGTCCGCTTGGGCGGACGTGATCGCTCCGGACGAGACCTGCTCGAACAACGCCACGGCTTCGCCCGCGTCGAGCACGCTGAGGGTCGCCACCACCGGTCCGGCGACGGTGTGCAGGCGCGCGGAGGCGAGGCGCAGCATCCGTTCGACCGGGCCCTGGTTGATGCCCACGCTCTGCAGCCGGGCCAGAGGAACGAGGATCAGCTCCCGGGAGAGCACGCCGCGGCGGAGCAGGGCGACCCCCTCGGAGAGGGCGTAGCCGGTGCGGCGCCAGGAGAACGGCAGCAGCCAGGCGGCGCGGCGCGGCGCGTTCGTGAAGCCGTCGTCGCCCCCCGTGGAGCGGAGCCCCCGCTCGATCAGGGCCTGCTGAGGCGCGGAGTCGAACCCCGGCAGGATCAGTTCGAGTACCCGGGCGACGTCGGCGAGCGTGCCCACCGGCAGCGTCGTGGTGTCGGCCTCGCCGCCGGCGCCCTTGTTCGTGGAGTGGCCGGCCGTGTTGATGTGCACCTGCCACCAGCCGAACGGGCGCCAGAGGATGGGCTGGGAGACACGGATGGCGTGGATGCGGCCCGGCGGCAGGGTCTCGTTGCTGGTGGTCAGCAGGCCGAACCCGACCCGCACGCCGTCGGCGGTGCCGGCGATGCTGTAGCGCAGCGACCTGGTGACGCGGGAGAAGTAGAAGCTGACGCTCGCGATCAGGCCCGGCAGGATGACCACGAGCAGCCAGCCGCCGGTGTCGGCGGTCCAGCCGAAGACGGCCAGGGCGATGGCCGCCAGGACCAGGAAGACCGTGAACCTGCTGAAGAGGACGGAGCCGATCAGCCGTCCGGGCGGGATCCGCACGACGGATTCCGGCGGCGCCGCGTCGGGGTCAAGCTCGGGAGCGAAGAAGTCGGCGGCCCGGTGGGCGGCGAACGCGCCGAGCCCGGCCGGGGTTCCCGCGCCGGGGACCACGGCGGCGGCACCCTCGAGGGGAGCGGCGGCGCCCGGCTGCACCGGCGCGGGCTGCCGCAGACCTGACGCGAGGCGAAGGATGTCCCGGCGCAGCTGGTCCGCGTTGGCCGACCCCAGGTAGGCGAGCTGCACGTTCGCGTCCTGGCCGGCCACGCTCACCTCGAGCTTCGCGGCTCCGAACAGGCGCGGCACGAAGGGGCGCACGATGTTGACGCCCTGGATCCGGTCGAGGCGGGCACGGCGGTTGCTGCGGAAGACCAGGCCGCTGCGCACCTCGACCACCTCGCCGGTGACCCGGAAGGTGTGCATGCGCCAGGACAGGTAGAAGCCCGCCAGGATCGCGATCAGCACGGCCGTGAGTCCGAGCAGGGCCCAGCCGACGGCGCCGCGCTCGAGGATCTCGTCGATCGGGTCACCGCCGTAGCGTGGAACCCCCAGGAAGAAGTCGACCAGGCGTTCGCGCAGGTTCGCGACGATGAAGCCGAGCACCGCGACGATGAAGATTCCGCCGCGCAGCAGGGGGCTGGCCGGGTGCAGCCGGTGCCACTCCCCGTCGGCCAGCTCGGTCACAGTCCGGCCCGACGGCTCTCGGCCAGTTCGACGAGAGCGTCGCGCAGGCTCTCCGCATCCGCCTCGGTGAGCCCGGGGATGAGGACTCCGGAAGAGGCGGCGGCCGTCACGAACTTGAGGTCGGCGAGTCCCAGCCGGCGCGCGATCGGTCCGCGGGTGATGTCGACCAGCTGCATCCGCCCGTAGGGAACCGACACGAACCGGGTGAACATGATGCCCCGCCGGAAGAGCAGGTCGTCCTGGCGCAGCTGGTAGCCGATGGCGCGCACCCGGCGCGGTTCGAACGCGACCGTGACCGCCGTGATCACGATGATGGCCGCGAGCAGGTACGGCGCCCACTGCACGTCCGCGACCAGCCACAGCGCGGAGGCTGCGGCGCACAGGGCCAGGCCGAAGAGCACCGTCCCGACGATCTCCACCACCACGTACCTGGGCGAGACGCGCTTCCACTCACCCGCCTCGGGCAGGTCCAGTCGTCCGGCGGTCTCAGGCACGTATTCCGCCCTGCTCGTCGTCCTCGTCGTCCGGGGGGAGCGTGCAGAAGTGCTCGGCGACGAGACAGAGGGTCAGCAGGATCGCGGCCCCGAGCGCCATCCCGAGTGCGGACCAGACCGACGTTGCCGCCGGCATCACGGACCGGGTCAGGGCGTAGAGCACGATGCCGAGGCCGAAGCCGAGCATCAGCGCCCCGCTCAGCGCTGAGGCCTTCGCCAGGACGGCAACGCGCATGGCGAGGAAGGGGTTGACGTGCCGGCGCACCTTGCCCCGGGTCGCCTGCCGGATCGGCCACGCCAGCGCCACCACGGCGATGGCGATGCCGACCAGGGCCACCGGCAGCGTGGCCGGGGGCAGGACCATCGCGGCCCCGGTCGCCGCCGAGGTGATTTCGACCAGGAAGCCGACGACCAGGCCCAGCATGGTCAGGGCGATGACGGGTGTCGCGCGGGTGCGCTTCACCGGGCGCCGCCGATGTCGTGCGGCAGACGGTAGGGCCGCACCGTGGAGCCGACGGCGGCGAGCAACGCGCGCACCGTGCCGTGCCCCGGCAGGACGGCCTCGGGGTCGAGGTCCAGCCACGGGGCCAGCACGAAGTCGCGCTCCCAGGCCCGAGGGTGCGGGAGGGTCAGGCGGGCGTCATCGATTTCGAGGTCGTCGAAGGCGATGATGTCGATGTCCAGGGTGCGATCACCCCACCACTCGGCGCGCACCCGGCCGTGGTCGTTCTCGATGGCGTTCACGGCGTCCAGCAGGGTGTGCGGGTCGCCGTCGTAACGGATGCCCACCACCAGGTTGAGGTACCGGGGCGCGTTCTCGTCGACGCCGTGCGGCTTCACCGCGACCGATTCGTACACCGGGGACACGGCGGTCAGCTCGAGCCCGTGAATCCCGGCCAGCTCGTTCACGGCCGCCGCGAGGGTGGCCGCCCGGTCGCCGAGGTTGCTCCCGAGGGCCAGCAGCGCCGGCTGCCCGCTCATTCGCGGGTCCGCAGGATCTGCACCGCGACATCCGTGAACGGCACGGAGATCGGCGCCTGCGGCTTGTGCACCGTCACCTGCACCCGCTCGGCCACGTCGTGGGCCAGGACCACGGCGGCGATGCGCTCGGCCACGGTTTCGATCAGGTCGACCGGGTTGTGCCGGGCTGCATCGGTGACCTCGACGGCGAGTTCGCCGTAGTGGATGGTCTGGGTCACGTCGTCGGACGCCGCGGCCCGCTGCAGGTCGAGCCAGACCGTCACGTCGATGACGAAGTCCTGACCGTTCTCACGCTCGAAGTCGTAGACGCCGTGATGCGCGTTGACTCGGAGCCCGGTCAACGTGATGGAGTCGCTTCTCATAGTTCCATTGTGGCCGAGTCGACCAGTGCGAGCACGTTCAGTGCCGTGCGCGTCGCCGCGACGTCGTGCACGCGAACCGCCCAGGCGCCGGCCTGGGCCGCCAGCACGCTGACCACCGCGGTCGGCAGGTCGCGCTCGGAGAGGCCGACGTCGGCGGGGAGCGCCCCGGCCAGGAACCGTTTCCGGGACGCGCCCACCATCACGGGAAGCCCCAGGTCGGCGAAGGACGTCAGGTGCGCGAGCAGTTGCCAGTTGTGCTCGGGCAGTTTCGAGAAGCCCAGACCGGGGTCGAGCACGATGTTGCCCCGCAGCACGCCGGCCTCGGTGAGCGCCTCCACCCGGGCGGAGAGTTCGGCGCGCACGTCGGCGACGACATCGCCGTACCGGGCCAGCGCGTCCATCTTCCGGGCGTGTCCGCGCCAGTGCATGGCCACGTAGGTGAGCCCGCTGTCCGCAGCGACGGATGCCATCACCGGGTCGGCCAGTCCCCCGGAGACGTCATTGATGACGCTCGCGCCGGCGGCGGCGGCCGCCGCGGCGGTGCCGGAGTTGAGGGTGTCCACACTGATCCGGAGACCCTGGCGGGCCAGTTCGGTGATCACCGGGATGATCCGGGATTGCTCCTCGGCGGGCGAGACGCGGCCGGCGCCGGGGCGAGTGGACTCGCCGCCCACATCGATCAAATCGGCCCCCTCGCCCGTGAGCGCGAGGGCGTGGGCGATGGCGGCATCCGTGGAGGCCCACTTCCCGCCGTCGCTGAAGGAGTCCGGGGTGACGTTGAGCACCCCCATCACCAGGGTCCTCGGCGGGGTCGGCGCCGACGAATGCGGGGGCGTCACCGCCCGGCCCCGATCAGGGCCATGATCTCGGCGCGCGCGGCGGGCTCGGACAGCTCGCCGCGGCTGGCCATGGTGACGGTCGAGCTGGCGGACTGCCTCGGGCCGCGGGCGGTCACGCAGCCGTGCACGGCGTCGAGGACCACGAGCACCCCGCGCGGCCGGAGCCCCGTGTGCAGGGCCTCGGCGATTTCCTCGGTCAGCCGCTCCTGCAGCTGGGGCCGGGTGGCCAGGGTGTCGACCACGGCGGGCAGCTTGCCCAGCCCGACGACGCGTTCGTCGGGCAGGTAGGCGAGGTGGGCGGTGCCGAGGAACGGCAGCAGGTGGTGTTCGCAGACCGACCGGAAGGCGATGTCCCGCAGCAGCACGAGCTCGCCCGTGTGGGGTCCCACCGGGATGGTGTCGCGCAGGTGGTCGACCGGGTCGACGTCGAGCCCCGCGAAGAATTCAGCGTAGGACTCCGCTACCCGCCGGGGCGTCGCCTCGAGCCCCGGCCGGGCGACATCCTCGCCGATTGCGGCGATGATCTCGGCGACCGCGGCTTCGATCCGCGCCCTGTCTACTGCCACCGGCGCGACCTAGGCGGTGGCGGGACGGGGGCTGCGGGCCGGCGTGCGGGCCGGCTTGCTCGCGACGGCGTCGCCGTCGAGCACGCCGGTCGGGGCGGAGATCTTGGGTGCCGGCATCGGGATGGGAGGCTGGTCGGAGACGGGGCGCTTGTCGCTGGACAGCCACTGCGGCCGGGTCGGGAGCTTGACGACGCCCTCGAAGATATCGGCCAGCGCGTGCTGGTCGAGCGTTTCGTGCTCGAGCAGCGCCGCGGCCAGCCGGTCCAGGATCTCCCGGTTGGTGTTCAGCACCTCGTAGGCCTCGTCGTGCGCGTCTTCGAGGAGCTGGCGCACCTCGGCGTCGACGCTCTCGGCGACCCTTTCGGAGTAGTCGCGCTGGTGGCCCATGTCGCGGCCGAGGAAGACCTCACCGGATCCCTGGCCCAGCTTGAGCGGGCCGACGGCCGAACTCATCCCGAACTCGGTGACCATCTTGCGGGCTGTGGACGTGGCCTTCTCGATGTCATTCGAGGCACCGGTGGTGGGGTCGTGGAAGATGATCTCCTCGGCCACCCGGCCGCCCATGGCGTAGGCGAGCTGGTCGAGCAACTCATTGCGCGTGACGGAGTAGCGGTCTTCGACCGGCATCACCATCGTGTAGCCGAGGGCGCGACCGCGGGGCAGGATCGTGATCTTCGTCACCGGGTCGGTGTTGCGCATCGCGGTCGCGACCAGCGCGTGGCCGCCCTCGTGGTACGCGGTGATCAGTTTTTCCTTGTCGCGCATGACCCGGCTGCGGCGCTGCGGACCCGCCATCACCCGGTCGACGGCCTCGTCCAGGGCGCGGTTGTCGATCAGCTGGGCGTTGGAGCGGGCCGTCAGCAAGGCGGCCTCGTTCAGCACGTTGGCCAGGTCGGCGCCGGTGAAGCCGGGAGTCTTGCGGGCCAGCACCTCGAGGTCGACGCCGGGGGCCATGGGCTTGCCCTTGGAGTGCACCTCGAGGATGCGCTTGCGTCCGAGCATGTCGGGGGCGTCCACGCCGATCTGACGGTCGAACCGGCCGGGGCGCAGCAGCGCCGGGTCGAGGATGTCCGGACGGTTCGTCGCAGCGATCAGGATGACGTTGGCCTTGACGTCGAAGCCGTCCATCTCGACCAGGAGCTGGTTGAGGGTCTGCTCACGCTCGTCGTGACCGCCGCCCATGCCGGCGCCGCGGTGGCGCCCGACGGCGTCGATTTCGTCGATGAAGATGATGGCCGGGGCATTTTCCTTGGCCTGCTGGAACAGGTCGCGCACGCGGCTCGCGCCGACGCCGACGAACATCTCGACGAAGTCGGAACCGGAAATGGCGTAGAAGGGCACGTTGGCCTCACCGGCCACGGCGCGGGCGAGGAGAGTCTTTCCGGTGCCGGGAGGGCCGTAGAGCAGAACGCCCTTCGGGATGCGCGCGCCGACGGCCTGGAACTTGGCCGGTTCCTTGAGGAAGTCCTTGATCTCTTCGAGTTCTTCGATCGCCTCGTCGGCGCCCGCGACATCCGCGAACGTGACCTGGGGGCTCTCCTTGGAGACGAGCTTGGCCTTGGACTTGCCGAACTGCATGACCTTGTTGCCCCCTCCCTGCATGCCGGAGAGCATCAACCAGAAGAACACGCCGATCAGCAGCAGCGGCAACAGGATCCCGAGCAGGGACAGGAACCAGCTCGATTTGGGCACCTCGTCGGTGAAACCGTTCTTCGGGTCTGCGTTCGTGACGGCGGTGATGATCTCCTCGCCGCGCGGGGCGACGTAGTAGAACTGCACCTCGCTGCCGAGTTTCGGATCGGCCTTGGTCAGGGTCAGGTCGACGCGCTGCTCGCCGTCGACGATCTTGGCCTCGGAGACCTTCCCGTCCTTGAGGAACTCGAGCCCCTGTTGGGTCGAAATCTCTTTGAATCCCGACATGGTAATGAGGCTCGACCCTACCCAGACGGCAACAAATGCCAGCAGAATGTAGAGGAGCGGCCCGCGCAGTAGCTTCTTGACGTTCATCGTGGTCACAGGCTACCTTGCCGCCACTGAGCGGGAACCGTGTGTTCGCCCAAAGCGCTATGTGTGTCAGCGCCAGGGTGTCAGCGCTCCGTGCGGGTCAGGCGTAGATGTGCGGGGCGAGCACGCCGACCGAGCGCAGGTTGCGGTAGCGCTCGTCAAAGTCGAGGCCGTAGCCGACGACGAACTGGTTCGGGATGTCGAATCCGAGGTACTTCACGTCGATGTCGACGCGAGCCGCGGCGGGCTTCCGCAGCAGCGCGCAGATCTCGACGGATTCGGGTCCGCGCGACTTGAGGTTGGCGAGCAGCCAGGAGAGCGTCAGCCCGGAGTCGATGATGTCCTCGACGATCAGGACGTTCCGCCCGTGCAGGTCGGTGTCAAGGTCCTTGAGGATGCGGACGACGCCGCTGGACTGCGTGCCGGAGCCGTAGGAGCTCACCGCCATCCAGTCCATCGTGATCGGGTGCACGAGTTCGCGGGCCAGATCCGCCATGACCATGACCGCGCCCTTGAGAACGCCGACCAGCAGCAGGTCCTTGCCGGCGTAGTCCTTCTCGATCACGCGACACAGCTCGGCGAGCCTGGCCCGGATCTGCTCCTCATCGATCAGAATCTCGGTGAGGTCGCCTTCAATGTCGCGGGGTTCCATGGGAGCGGGATGTTCCTTTGCTTGGAGTGTGTCCAGGCGCGGCGAAAATCAGCCAACCGTCCTGCCGTACAACTCTAACGCCTGGCAGGTCCAGCGCCTTCTGTCCGTGCCAGTCGGTGACCAGCCGAAGCGCGGCCAGCGTGTGCACCCGTTCCAGGGATGCGCCGAATTCGCGCTCTACCGCGAAACGGATGATCCGCTGCCGCAGCGCGGGCGGGTTCGCTTCCAGCCCGCTCACCGCCAGCCGCACGCCGCCCGTACTTAGTTCGCAGAGCTCCTCGGCCCGCTGCCGGGCCAGGTCGTCCAGGGCGCCGGAGTCCTCCCTCAGGTGGTCGGCCGTGCGCGCGAGCGCCTCGGCGACGCCCGGGCCCAGTTCGTCCTCGAGCAGCGGCAGCACGGTGTGCCGCACCCGCACCCGCGCGAATCTTCGATCGAGATTATGGGGGTCCTGCCAGGGCGTCAGTCCGACGTCGAGGCAGAACCGGCGCGTCACGGCTCGGCGAATGCCCAGCAGCGGCCGCAGGAACGGCCCGCTGACGGCGCTCATCCCCTGCAGGCTGGTCGGGCCGGAGCCCCGCGCCAGCCCGAGCAGCACGGTCTCGGCCTGGTCGTCGAGGGTGTGGCCGAGCAGCACGTGGCTCGCACCGGTCTCCGCCAGCGCCCGGTCGAACGCCGCGTACCGCGCCTGGCGGGCGGAGGCCTCCGGCCCGCCGGCACCCGCGCCTTCGTCGACGGTGACCCGCAGGGTGAGCACCGGGTCGAGGCCGAGCGCACCGGCCTGACGGGCCGCCTCGGCGGCGACCTCGGCCGAGCCGGCCTGCAGCGCGTGGTCGACGATGACCGCCCCGGCGCCCAGGCCGGCGCGCGACGCCTCGAAGGCGGTGGCGGCGGCGAGGGCGAGCGAGTCGGCTCCCCCGCTCAGCCCGACCAGCACGAGACCGGCCTCGGGGAGCAGCTCACGCACCATCCGCCGCACATCGGCGATGGCCGGGCTGAGCCTCGGACGGCGGGGGGACTCCATCCAGTAACGTTAGCGGCAGACTTTGATCAAGGGAGAAACAGGCCATGGCCGCATACGACGCAGTAATCGAAATCCCCCGTGGGAGCCGTAACAAGTACGAGGTCGACCACGAGACCGGCCGGGTCTACCTGGACCGGGTGCTCTACACGAGCTTCGTCTACCCGACCGACTACGGCTTCTTCGAGAACACCCTCGGCCTGGACGGCGACCCGGTCGACGTTCTCGTGCTGCTCGACTTCCCGCTCTTTCCGGGCGTCGGGCTCTCCGTGCGTCCGGTCGGCGTGTTCAACATGACGGATGACGGCGGCTCAGACGCGAAGGTCATCGCCGTTCCGGCCGGCGACCCGCGCTGGGACCACATCCAGGATGTCAAGGACATCCCGGAGTACACGCGCAAGGAAATCGAGCACTTCTTCGAGCACTACAAGGACCTCGAACCCGGCAAGTGGGTCAAGACCGAGGGCTGGGGCGACGCCGCCGAAGCCGACCAGATCGTGCGCGACGGGATCGAGAAGCTGGCGACCGAGGGCCACTAGCCTCCGCTCCTCCAACACCCACACACACTCGCCGAACCGTGAGAAAAGCCCCTTCCCGGAGTCCGGGAAGGGGCTTTTCTCACGGTTCGGCGTAGAAGGGCCGGCCGGATGAGGGGTCGGGGTCAGCCGGTGGGCCGGCCGACGTACGGGGCTACGTCCCCGGGCGACCAGATGCTGTGGATGCGCACCGGCTTGCCGACGTCCGGAGCCTCGAGCACCTGCCCGCCGCCCACGTAGATGGCCACGTGGTAGTAGTCGCCGCCGCCGCCCCAGAAGACGAGGTCGCCGCGCTGAACCTGGCTGAACGACACCAGCCGGCCCTGGTTGGCCATCGTGCGGTACTGCGCGGTCGCCGAATGCGGCCCGACGTAGACGCCGGCCGCACCGTAGGCGGCCTTGGTCAGGCCGGAGCAGTCCCAGACGTCGGGACCGGATCCGCCCAGTTGGTAGCGGTCGCCGAGCTGCTGACGGGCGAAGTTCAGTGCCGTGTCGACGGCGCTCGCGTTGGGGGTCGGTGCCGAGGCGGCCGGCTGAGCCGGCGCAGGTGCGGGTGCCGGCGCAGGTGCCGGCGCAGGTGCGGGTGCCGGCGCAGGAGCAGGAGCCGGAGCCGGCGCAGGAGCCGGAGCCGGAGCAGCCGGCTTAGCCGCAGCGGGAGCCGGCTGG
>NZ_SOGW01000072.1:0-112220 GCF_004403075.1 Cryobacterium sp. TMT2-10
GAGGCCGTGCCCGCGGCGGCCTGGACCCTGGAGGACCCACCGTTCGGCGGGCCCGTCGCCGGGATCGTCGCCGGGCTGGCTGCGCTGGACCGGCCCGCGGCATCCGTTGTCGCGGCCGAGTGGGTGCTGGTGCTGGCCTGTGACCTGCCCTGGGCCGCGGATGCCGCGCGCCTGCTGGTGCCGGCGGCGACCGACCCGGGGCTGCCGGCATCCGTTCACGGCCTGCACCTCACCGACGAGGGCGGCCGGGCGCAGTGGCTCGCCGCGATCTACCGTCTGGCTCCCCTGCGGGCGGCCGCGGGCCGGCTCGGCGCCGACGCGCACGGTTCGAGCATGCGTGACCTGCTGGCCCCGCTCACCCTGCGCGGCATCCGGGACGCCGCCGGCGCGGGCAGCGACGTGGACACGTGGCAGGATGTGGAGAGGAGCTCCGCACTCCTGCTCACCGAGGCCGACCCCGTCGCGGAGCAATCCGATGAGGAGTGAAACCGAATGAGCACCTCCGCCCCGCTTCCCCCCGAGGCCCTCGACGACTGGTTGGCGGCCCTCGCCGCGCGGCTGGGCCTCGACCCGGCCGACGTCCCGGTGGGCACCCTGCTCGACGTGGCCCGCGACGTGGCCCACAATGTGGCCCGGCCCGCCGCGCCGCTGAGCACGTTCCTGGTCGGGCTGGCCGCCGCCCGCGCCGGGGGTACCGCCGCCGACATTGAACGCGCCTCCGCCCTGGCCACCGAGCTCGCCCTGGCATGGCCGGCCGACTACCCGGACACGACCCGCTGATGGCCACGGTGCGCTTCTTCGCGGCCGCCGCCGAGGCCGCCGCCACCGACGGCACCGCCCTCGACGCGGCCACGATCGGCGACCTGCGCGCCCGGCTCGTGGCCCGCTACGGGGCCGAGTTCGAACGCATCCTGAACCGGTGCTCGCTGCTGGTGAACGGCACCCGGGCCACGGATGACGCGGTGCCGCTCGCCGGCAGCGACGCCGTCGACGTGCTGCCGCCCTTCGCCGGCGGCTGACCCGGCCCGCCACCGTTCGGCTACCGCCGGGACGAGGTTCGAGCCGGACCGGATCGGAATCATTTTTCACGGTGTTCGCGCGTTGTCGCATCCCGGCCGGCCGGTCAAGGTGGTAGCTATGCGGGCCTTTGGCGCCCGGCAGCGCACCCGGACGAAGGAAGAACATGTCTGTCGCACCGCCCACGCAGTACGCCGCGAACCTCCAACCGGACCTGTCGAACTGGGACCCGGAACACGACGAGACCTGGGATCCGAAGCTCGCCTGGCGCACCCTCTGGATCACCACCTTCAGCCTGACGCTCAGTTTCGCCACCTGGTACCTCGTCAGCGCGATCGCCCCGCGCCTGAACGACATCGGCTACTCGCTGACTCCCGGCCAGCTGTACTGGCTGGTGGCCCTGCCCGGACTCGCCGGCGGCCTGCTGCGCCTGGTCTTCATGTTCCTGCCGCCGATGATGGGCACCCGGGCCCTCGTGGCCATGTCCTCGGCCCTGCTCGTACTGCCCATGATCGGCTGGACCCTCGCCGCCCGCGACACCTCCACCCCGTACTGGGTGCTGCTCGCGCTGTCCTTCTCGGCCGGAATCGGCGGCGGCACGTTCTCCGGCTTCATGGCATCCACCAGCTATTTCTTTCCCAAACGCCTCGCCGGCACCGCGCTCGGCCTGCAGGCCGGCCTCGGCAACTTCGGCATCGGCCTGATGCAGCTGCTGCTGCCCTGGGTCGTGGGCTTCGGCCTCCTCGGCACGGCGGCCCTCACCCCGCAGAGCAGCGCCGCGGGCGACCTGGTCTGGCTGCACAACGGCGGCCTGGTGCTCATCCCCTGGGCGCTGCTCGCCGTCGTGCTCTCGGTCGTGTACCTGCGGCGGGTGCCGGTCACGGCCAACTTCCGCCAGCAGATGGACATCTTCGGGGTGAAGCACACCTGGATCATGACGGCCATCTACCTGATGAGCTTCGGCGCCTACAGCGGCCTGGCCGCCCAGATGGGCCTGATCATCCTCAACGTCTACGGCGACTTCCCGGATGCCCCGAACCCGCTCGCGTTCGCGTTCATCGGTCCCGTCGTGGGCGCCCTGGTGCGCGCGGCCAGCGGGCCGTTCTGCGACCGGTGGGGCGGCGCGATCTTCACCTTCGTCGGCGGCCTCGGCATGGTGGCGGGAACCGCGTTCACGTCCTTCTTCCTCACCCCGACCAGCGTGGACGAGTTCTGGGGCTTCCTCGCCGGCATGATCGTGATCTTCTTCTTCGCGGGACTGGCCAACGCCGGCACGTTCAAGCAGATGCCGATGATCTTCCCTAAGCGACAGGCCGGCGGCGCCATCGCCTGGACCTCCGCGATCGCGGCCTTCGGCCCGTTCATCGTCGGCATCTCGCTCACGGCCATCAGCCCGACCGCGTTCTTCATCGGCTGCACCGTGTTCTGCGTCTTCTGCACCTGGCTCGTTTGGTTCTACTACGCCCGCAAGGGCGCTCCCTTCCCCAGCTGACCGCGCCGCGCCGCGCCCTAACGAATTCGACGGAGATTCTGCCCGAATCGGCCCCAGATACCCCGAAGACGCGCTTTTACAGCAAAATCTCCGTCGAATTGGTTCCGCGCCGGGGGCGGCGGCCGGGGGCGGCCGGCTGCCGCGGTTCCCTCGGCGGCACCATCGACGTATTCTGGGCAAAAAACGGAGGACGTCATGCGAGCACTCGTGGTCTACGAATCCCAATGGGGCAACACCGAGCAGGTCGCGCGTGCGATCGCCGCCGAACTCGGCACCACCATGGAGGTGGAGGTCGTCGACACCGACAGCGCTCCAGCGTCGGCCGACGGCTACGACCTCCTGCTGGTCGGCGGCCCGACGCACGCCTTCTCGATGAGCCGGCCGAACACCCGGCAGGATGCCGTGAACCAGCATGAGGCGCCCCGGTTGCCGACTCGAGGCATCCGGGAATGGCTGGACGGCCTCGCCCCGGTGACGGGTGTCAAGGCCGCGACCTTCGACACCCGCGCGAACGCGCCGCGCCTGCCGGGCTCAGCGGCCCGGGCGGCGAAGCAGGAGTTGAAGAGCCTCGGCTTCGAGATCGTGGTCAAGCAGATGAGCTTCCACGTGCACGGCTACGCCGGCCCGCTCGTGGACGGCGAGCTCGAGCGGGCCGTCGAGTGGGCGCACGAAGTCTCCAGCGGCCTCACCTCCGCGGACACCCAGTAAGTCTCAGAGCACATGGGTGTCTGAGTACCTGGAAAGAAGCCTCCAGCGGCGAACGGATGACCCGGTCGCCGCTGGAGGCTGGGGAACGTCTGACGGCCGCGGAACGGCCAGTGCCGGCTCAGTCCTTGTTGCCGGCGGGCGCCGGTGTGCCCATGTCATCGGACCAGACGGCGGTCGCGCCGCTGTGGCCGATGCGGATGGCCTGCACAGTGGTGCCGGTGGAGGCGAGCAGGGCGGCCGCGGCCAGGACGATGGCGACCCACCTCGGGGCGCGGCGCGTGGAGCCCCGGCCGAAGATCTCCCGGTAGTTCCACCAGAGCAGCACGCCGGCGACCACGGCCAGACCGATCCCCCACGGCAGCAGGCCCTCGGCCAGGTCGGCGTGCGTCTCGATCAGGGCGCTCTCGGAGACCCGCTCCTCGAGTGCTTCGCCGGACTGGGTCGACAACGGCACGAGAACGACGGCGGCCAGGGCCAGCAGCAGCGGAAGGAATCTGGCCCACTTGCGGAAGCGGGGCCACAGGGCGGCAACGACGATGACAAGGGCTGCAGTGGGAACGACGACCTCGGTGGCGTGCACGATGAGGGGGTGAACGGGCAGACCGGCGATGGTGTCGAGCAGCGCTTCGAACATGGTTCTCCTTGTGGGCGTCACCGGGCAGGCACGTGTGTGAGCCCGTACTCTCGCAATGCTAAGCACGGGGAGCCGTACCTCGCCACGACGTGCAGCCTTCCCTCAGTAGCCCGCGCGGCGGGTCGCTGCACAACGGGTCGAAACGAAGGGACAGCATCTTGGCCAGACTCGTCTACACCGGGATCACGTCGCTCGACGGCTACGTGGTGGGCCCGACCTGGCCGCACGGATGATCCGGGCCGGCCTGGTGGACGAGTTCCGGCTGCTCGTCTCGCCGATCATGCTCGGCGGCGGCCACTCCCACTTCCCGAACGGAGTGCGCGTGCCGCTGCAGCTGCTCGCCGACCGCCGTTTCGGCAACGGCGTCGTCTTCGTCCGCTATCGCGCCGAACCGTGAGTCTCGCCCCTATTTTTTCGATTTACCGGGTCTTTTCTCACGGTTCGGCGAAGAACTAGACGCCTTCGATTGCCTGCAGGCGGCCGGAACCGACCGCCCCGGCGAACAGGGCGTAGTCCCGGTCGTTCTGGTCGGCGTAGCGCTCGGAGAAATCGGTGACCGATTTATCGAACTTGTCGCTCTTGCCGAGGTAGGCCGCGATCGCGATCGGGTCGCCCGAGCGGGCGTACGCCCGAGCGGGCGTACGCCCGGGCGAGCGTCCAGCCGCAGGCGTGGGCGTACAGCGACAGGCCGGCCGGTTTCAGCGATTCGACCTCGGCAGACCCCTTCATGTCGCGCAGCTGCCGCCAGTAGATGAAGCGGTTCTCCTGCACGCCCTTCGTCCAGCCCAGGTAGATGTCACTGGCGGCCTGCATCAGCCGTTGGCCCTGCACGACCCGCTCCCCCGGTTGCTTGTAACGACTCTTCGGCAGGTGGTCTTCCAGAACGGATGCCGTGGCCTCCTTGATCTGCAGGAAGAGCGGGTCCTGTTCATCTCGCCCCTGGAGCAGGGCGATGAAGGAGCGGGTGCCGACACTGCCGACACCCACCACCTTGCGGGCCACGTCGACCAGCTGGAACTGCTCGAGCAGATGACGGCGGTCGTCCGGAAGGGTGACCCGGTAGGCGCGCAACTGGTCGAGGATAGCGCGCCGGGTCTCCTCGGCTGACATCCCGAACGCGTCGAGGAGCCCTCGGGCGGGGATGACGATCGGCGGCTGACTCACGATCCGGTACTGCCCGTCGTCGAACTCGGCGAGTTTGGAGAGAGCCTGCAGGCTATCCCTGGTGCGGGCCTTCGCCGAGTTGCGCTGCATTGTCTTCTCGATGGTCCGGTTCAGTTTCCGCTGCTTGCCTGTCCCGGCGCCCACGGACTGTTGGAGGACCTTCGTCAGGTCCTCCTGTGACAACCGGGCGTACCAGATGTCCATGGTGCGCATCTGGGCGAACGAGGCCATGGCCTCTCGATACGCACGGACCGCCGCGAGGGTCACATCCCGGGCGCCGGACGCGCTGAAGCCGTTGTTTCGGGCTGCGATCGTGAAACTGGCGGTCATCCGCAGCACGTCGTACTCGAACGGACCGGGGAGCGTCTCATCGAAGTCGTTGAGGTCGAAGAGGAGCAGCCGCTCGGGTGACACGAACACGCCGAAATTGGAGAGGTGGGCGTCACCGCATTGCTGGGCGATCAGGCCCGCCCGGGGCGTGTCCGTGAGGTCGGTCGCCATGATCTTGGCCGCACCGCGGTAGAAGGTGAAGGGGGAAACCAGCATCCGGTCGTGCCGAACCGGCACCAGGTCCTGCTCCCTGGTGGTGTTCTGAGCCTCGAGCAGCGACGGCGGGTCCGGCCGGTCGGCGGCGGGAACCCAGCCCCGATGACTGGTGAGGGGCGTGCGCTCCCGCGCGCTCCTGCCGCGGGCTTTCCGCTCCTCGACGCTGAGGTGCTGCGCTTTGGGCGCGGTCATGATCGGAGACCTTTCGGCTGCACTGCAATCGGCGGGTGAGAACATCTCCACGATTGCCCGGCCGCGCGCCGGCGTCAATGTCTCCGGGCCGGGCGGCTAACGGCGACTGCCCTCCCGATGGCGGGTGCCGCGTGGCAGCTCGCTCTTCTCCCAGCCGCGGCGGGCCTTCACTGCACCCGCGCCGCGGTGGCCGTCCCGCGAACGGTAGACGATGTAGGGCCGCACGAAGTAGCCGAGCGGCGCCGAGAAGACGTGCACCAGGCGACTGAACGGCCACAGCAGGAACAGGGCCGTCGCCGAGAGCACGTGCAGCTGGAAGAAGAACGGCACGCCGCTCATCAGCGACGGGTCCGGCTGGAAACCGTAGAGGCTGCGGAGCCAGGGCGAGATCGACCCGCGGTAGTCGTAGCCGGCGCCGAGCACCTGGTAGAGCACCGTGGCCGTGGTGCCGAAGGCGATGGTGCCGGCGAGGAAGAGGTACATCACCTTGTCCATCGCGGTCGTGACCAGTTTGACCCGGGCGACCAGGCGCCGACGAACCAGCAGGATGACCAGGCCCGCGATGGTCAGCACCGCCGCGATGCTGCCCAGCCAGGTGGCCCCCAGGTGGTACAAATGCTCGGTGACGCCGAATAACTCGAGCCAGGGCTTGGGGATGAACAGGCCCACGAGGTGGCCGCCGAAGACCATCAGGATGCCGTAGTGGAACATCGGCGAGCCCCAGCGCAGCCACTTGTTCTCGTAGGTCTGGCTCGACCGGGACGTCCAGCCGAACTGGTCGAACCGGTAGCGCAGCAGGTGGCCGACGATGAAGACGACGGCCGCGGCGTAGGGGAACGCCACCCAGAGCAGAATGTCGAGCGGGGTCATACCCGTACGTCCTCACTGTTCGCGGCGGACGGCGAGAACGGTTTGAGATTGCCGAGAAAGGTCATGCCGACCGTCTCGGTGGGCGGTCCCTCGTTGACGAGGTCCAGGTAGCGCTGACGGGTTTCCTCGTCGATCTTCGGCAGCGACAGGGACACCACCTCCACGACGTGCGCGTAGGGGCTCGGCACCGCCTCGAGGGCCGTGCGGAGCACCTCGATGCCGTCGCGGTGGGCGGCGAGCAACTCCTGGGCGATCGGCGACTCGCTGAGGGCCGAGAACTCCAGCACCATCGGCAGGTAGTCGGGCAGTTCGTCCGCCGCCACCTCCCAGCCGGCCGCGCGGTAGGCCTCGACGAAGCGCACCAGCGCCATTCCGCGCCGGCGAGTGTCCCCCGCCGCGTAGTAGCTCAGGTACGGACAGCACTTGCGCTTGAGGTCGAACGTGGCCGTGAAGTGGATCTCCAGCTCCTGCTGGCTCATCGCATCCGCCGCCGTCAGGAACGCCTCGAAGGCGTGGCGGAGCGGATCCGGCAGCAGCGTCACCGATGCGGCCACGGCCGAAAAGCGCGCCCGGCGCTCCTCGCTGGGGTAGTCCAGCAGGATCGACGCCGCCATGTGCGCCATCCGGCCGTCCTCCGCGGACAACGGCAGGGCTGTCACCTTGCGGACCGGCAGCTTCGGCAGCCTCATGCGGGGATCCCGGGGGCGCCGTCGGCGGTTCTGGGCGGGAACATGCCCTTCGGCACGCCGCCGCCGGTCCAGTTGAGCAGGTTGACCCGGCCCGGCGTGGTGGGCCGGGTGCGTTCCCCGCCCTTGCCGACCATCTCGTTGTAGTTGTCGACGGTCGCGTTCAAAGGCATGCCCGGGGTCTTCCCGTAGGGGCCCGCCGCCGTGGCCGCGGTGGGCCCGCCCATGCCGGGGCCGCCGTCGGTGTCGAGCGAGCAGGCGAGTTCCTCCAGCTCGCGCGCCGTCTCGACGTGCGCCTTCGGGATGACGTAGCGGTCCTCGTACTTGGCGATCGCCAGCAGGCGGTACATCGCCTCGATCTCGGTGCCGGTCATGCCGACCGCGGCCGGGATCGACTCGTTGCGGGGGCGCCCCAGGTTGATGTCGCGCATGTAGGACCGCATCGCGGCGAGCTTGCGCAGGGAGGACTCGACCGGAACGACGTCCCCGGCCGAGAACAGGCCGGCCAGGTACTCCACCGGGATGCGGAGCTTGTCGATGGCGGCGAACAGGGTGCGGGCATCCTCGCCGTCGTTGTTGGTGGTCGAGATGACGTCGACCACCGGGGACAGCGGCGGGATGTACCAGACCATGGGCATGGTGCGGTACTCCGGGTGCAGCGGCAGGGCCACCTTGTACTCGGAGATGAGCTTGTAGATGGGGCTGTTCTGGGCGGCGAGGATCCAGTCGTCCTCCATGCCCTCCGCCTTCGCCGCGGCGATCACCTCCGGGTCAAACGGGTCGAGGAAGCAGGCGCGCTGGGCATCCAGCAGGTCCTGCTCGTTCTCGACCGAGGCCTGCGCGAGGACCGCGTCGGCGTCGTAGAGCATCAGGCCCAGGTAGCGCAGCCGGCCGACGCAGGTCTCGGAGCAGATGGTGGGCTTGCCCTGCTCGATCAACGGGTAGCAGAGAGTGCACTTCTCCGCTTTGCCGGTCTTGTGGTTGAAGTAGACCTTCTTGTAGGGGCAGGCGGAGACGCACATGCGCCAGCCGCGGCATCCGTCTTCATCGACGAGCACGATGCCGTCTTCTTCGCGCTTGTACATCGCGCCCGAGGGGCAGGCGGCGACGCAGGCGGGGTTCAGACAGTGCTCGCAGATGCGCGGCAGGTAGAACATGAAGGTGTTCTCGAACTCCATCTTCACGTGCTCGCTCATGGTGGCGAGGATGGGGTCGTCGGCCGCGGTCTCCTGCGAGCCGCCGAGGTTGTCGTCCCAGTTGCCGGACCACTTGATGTCCATGTTCTGGCCGGTCAGCAGGGATTTGGGCCGGGCCACCGGGCTCTGGGTGCTCAGCGGGGCCTTGGTGAGCATGTCGTAGTCGTAGGTCCACGGCTCGTAGTAGTCGTCGATGACGGGCAGGTCCGGGTTGTTGAAGATGGTGGCCAGGCGCTTGATCCGGCCGCCGGAGCGCAGCTTCAGGCGTCCGCGCTTGTTGCGCGTCCAGCCGCCCTTCCACTTCTCCTGGTCCTCGTAGCGGCGCGGGTAGCCCACGCCGGGCTTGGTCTCCACGTTGTTGAACCAGACGTACTCGACGCCGGTGCGGTTGGTCCAGACCTGCTTGCAGGTGACCGAGCAGGTGTGGCAGCCGATGCACTTGTCGAGATTCATGATCATCGACATTTGAGCCATTACGCGCATTTAGTACTCAACCTCCTGGCTGCGTCGACGGATCACGGTGACCTCGTCGCGTTGGTTCCCGGTCGGGCCGAGGTAGTTGAAAGCGAAGGACAGCTGGGCGTAGCCGCCAATCAGGTGGCTGGGTTTGAGCAGGATGCGGGTGAGGGAGTTGTTGGTGCCACCGCGCATGCCGCTGGTCTCGGCGATCGGCACGTTGATGGTGCGGTCCTTCGCGTGGTACATGTACACGGTGCCCTCCGGCATCCGGTGCGACACGATGGCGCGGGCCACGACGACGCCGTTGCGGTTGTAGGACTCGATCCACTCGTTGTCGCGCACGCCGATCTTGTCGGCGTCGAGCGGAGACATCCAGATGGTCGGGCCGCCGCGGGACAGCGAGAGCATCATCAGGTTGTCCTGGTACTCGGAGTGGATCGACCACTTCGAGTGCGGCGTCAGGTAGCGCACCGCCACCTCGGCCCGGCCCTTCGAGCCGGTCGCCCCGGTCGCGGCGGTCGAGCCCACGATCGAGTCGTCGAACAGGCGGTGCATGTCCAGCGGCGGCCGGAAGATCGGCAGCTGCTCCCCCAGTTCGATCATCCAGTCATGGTCGAGGTAGAAGTGCTGCCGCCCGGTCAGGGTGTGCCACGGCTTGAGGTGCTCCACGTTGATCGTGAACGCGCTGTAGCGTCGGCCGCCGTGCTCGCTGCCGGACCATTCCGGGGAGGTGAGCACCGGGACCGGCGCGCCCTGGACATCCGGGTAGGAGAAGCGGCGGCCCTCGTTGTCGCTGGCCAGGTGCGCCAGCTTCATTCCGGTGCGCTCCTCCATCTGGCGGAAGCCCTGCGTGCCGAGGCGGCCGTTAGTGGTGCCGGAGAGGGCCAGCACCATTTCACAGGCCTGGATGGCGGTCTTCAGCTGCGGCCGTCCCGCGGTGGGGCCGCTCTGGACCAGGCCGTTCTTCTGGCCGAGGTAGGCGACCTCGACGTCCGGGTTGAACTTGACGCCCTTGGTGACCATCCCGAGCTTCTCGGTCAGCGGCCCGAGGGCCCCGAGCCGGGCCGCGAAGGCCGGGTAGTCGCGTTCGACCACGACCAGCTTGGGCATGGTCACGCCGGGCACCAGCACCTGGTCGTACTCGACGATGCCGTGGGGGGCGCTCATCGCATCCGGGGTGTCGTGCAGCAGCGGCACGGCGACGAGGTCCTTCCGAACTCCGAGGTGCTCGACCGACATTTCGGAGATCTTCTCCGCCAGGAGGTGGAAGATGTCGAAGTCGGTCTTGGCCTGCCAGGGCGGGGCGATCGCGGGGTTGAAGGAGTGGATGAACGGGTGCATGTCCGTCGTGGACAGGTCGTTCTTCTCATACCAGGTGGCCGGGGGCAGCACCACGTCGCTGAAGATGGTGGTGCTCGTCATGCGGAAGTCGCTGGTCACCATCAGGTCGAGCTTGCCCTCGGGCGCGGTCTCGTGCCATTTCATGGTCTTCGGCCGCTTCTCCGGCGGCGACTCGGGCGCCCGCACCGCGGACTTCGTGCCGAGCAGATGCTTGAGGAAGTACTCGTTGCCCTTGCCGGAGGAGCCGATCACGTTGGCCCGCCAGATGTCCAGGATGCGCGGGAAGTTCTCCGGCGCATCCGGGTCTTCGACCGCGTATTCGAGCGTGCCGTCGCCGAGGGACTCGACCACGTACTGGGCCGGGTCCACACCCGCGGCGACCGCGTCGTCGACCAGGTCGAGCGAATTGCGGTTGAAGGTGGGGTAGCCGGGCATCCAGCCGCGCTTGGTCGACTCGACCAGGCAGTCGGCCGTGGTGCGGTCCTTGAACGTGCCGGCCCCGAGCGGGCTGGACAGGGTGTCGGCGGACAGTCCGTCGTAGCGCCACTGGTCGGTGGCGAGGTAGAAGAAGCCGGTGCCGATCATCTGGCGGGGCGGCCGCACCCAGTCCAGGCCAAACGCGTACTGGCCGTAGCCGGTGATCGGGCGTACCTTCTCCTGGCCGACGTAGTGCGCCCAGCCGCCGCCGTTCACGCCCTGGCAGCCGGTCATGGTGGTCAGGGCGAGGAAGGCCCGGTAGATGGTGTCGGAGTGGAACCAGTGGTTGGTGCCGGCGCCCATCAGGATCATCGAGCGCCCACCGGAGTCCTCGGCGTTCTGCGCGAACTCCCGCCCGATCCGCTCGGCGGCCTGCATCGGCACCGACGTGATGCCCTCCTGCCAGGCCGGGGTGCCCGGCGAGGACGCGTCGTCGTAGCCGGTGGGCCAGACGCCCGGCAGGCCGGGCCGGCCGACGCCGTACTGGGCGAGCAGCAGGTCGAACACGGTGGTGACCAGCTGGCCGGCCACCATCCGCACGGGCACGCCGCGACGGATGACGCCCGCGCCTCCCGCGTGCTGCTCGCCGACCTCGTCGGTCTCCGGTGCCACGTCGAACCGCGGCATGTCGATGGCCACGGATGCCTGGTCGTAGTCGGGTGCGTCCGCGATCGACAGCAGCGGGTCGACGCCCTCCAGGTCGAGGTTCCACTTGCCCACGTCGGTCTCGGAGAACCGGTGCCCGATCGAACCGTTGGGCACGACAACCTGGCCGTCCTGGCCCAGAAGCACCGGCTTGAACGCGGCGCTGGCGACGGTCGGTGCCAGGCCGGGCAGGGCATCCGCGGTCATGAACTTGCCGGGAACGTACGCGTCGCCGCGCTTGGTGAGACCGATCAGGTAGGCGGAGTCGCTGTAGCGCTTCATGTAGTCGACGAAGCGGGGCGTGCGGCGGTCGACCAGGAATTCCCTGAGCACGACGTGGCCCATGGCCAGCGCGAGGGCGCCGTCGGTGCCGGGGTGCACCGCCAGCCACTCGTCGGCGAACTTGGAGTTGTCGGCGTAGTCGGGCGAGACGGTGATGACCTTCTGGCCCTTGTAGCGGGCTTCGACCATGAAGTGCGCGTCGGGGGTGCGGGTGACCGGCACGTTGGAGCCCCACATGATCAGGTAGGACGAGTTCCACCAGTCGGCCGACTCCGGCACGTCGGTCTGGTCGCCGAACACCTGCGGGGAGGCGACGGGCAGGTCGGCGTACCAGTCGTAGAAGGAGAGCATGGTGCCGCCGAGCATGGAGATGAACCGGTTGCCCACCCCCTGCGAGACGATCGACATGGCGGGGATCGGCGAGAAGCCGGCGATGCGATCCGGGCCGTACTTCTTGATGGTGTGCACGTGGGCGGCGGCGACGATCTCGGATGCCTCGTCCCAGCTGGTGCGCACCAGGCCGCCCTGGCCGCGGGCGCTCTTATAGGCGCGGGCGGACTCGGGGTTGCCGGTGACGTCGGCCCAGGCGAGCACCGGGTCGCCGGTGCGGGCCTTCGCCTGGCGGTAGAGGTCGAGCAGCACGCCGCGCACGTAGGGGTATTTCACCCGGGTCGGCGAGTAGGTGTACCAGCTGAAGGCGGCGCCGCGGGGGCAGCCGCGGGGCTCGTATTCGGGCGAGTCGGGGCCGACGGAGGGGTAGTCGGTCTGCTGGGTCTCCCAGGTGATGATGCCGTCCTTGACGTACACCTTCCAGGAGCAGGAGCCGGTGCAGTTCACGCCGTGGGTGGACCGCACCTCCTTGTCGTGGGTCCAGCGGTCGCGGTAGAACGAGTCGGCGTCGCGGCCGCCCTCGAGGAACACCGAGCGGAGGTCGGGCGAGGCCTTGCCGCGGCGCAGGAAGCGCCCGAGTTTCAGGATCGTGTCGTCGATCGGGCCGTCGATGCCGGGCTTCGCGGGTGTGGCGGCCGGCTTCGAAAAGGCGGAATTCTTGAGCGATTTCACACTGTACCCCTTGCACTGCCCGGGGTCACTGCGGTCAGCGACCACCCTCGCAGCCCAGTCTCACCGGCGGGAAAAGGCGCTACAAGTCAGAAACGCCGTGATAAATGATTGCGGGCCGGTGCTGCTCCTGGGGCTGTGCGTCTTCGGCGGGTTCAGTGTCGGACCGGTGTAGGTCGAGAACGCAGGTGTTCGGTTCGACCAGCGGGTGCAGCGCGTCGGCGCTTAGCGGGCCCTCGGTCATCTCCAGCAGTGTCTTCAGCAGCCCGAAGTGCACCCGACAGACCTCGGGGTGTGCCTTGACCATGTCCCTGTACGGGCACTCGTGCAGGTGAACGTGGTCACCGTCGGCGTCGTCGATCGCGAGCCGCGCGTCGAAGCCGGTGCCGTCGAGGTGGTCGTCGAGGGCGTCCAGTTGCCGTTGCAGCGGCGAGTGGATGACGGCCTCGACCCGCAGCATCCGTCGCACCTGATCGCCGTGGCGCTCGGCTGCCTGGGCCTTGGCCGCCCGGATCGAACCCTCGGCGCGGTCCGGGCCGGCGGCGGCGCTGTACAGCATCCGCGGACGGCCCTTTGAGTCCTTGCTTTCCGGCTGGCAGGTGACGAAACCATCGCCGATCAGGCGCTGCAGGTGCTCGCGGGCCGTGTTGTGGTGCAGTCCGGTGGCTTCGGCCAGGTCGCCCACCGTCATGGTTCCGCGTTGCTGCAGAAAGTGCAGCAGTTTGATCCTGCTGAACGAAGCGAGCGTGCGGTAGCTCGACGTGCGTTTCGACGACGGCGTCATCGGCCCAGTCTCCTGTCCACCCGGCAAAACCGATACCCCTGGGCGCAAACTCGGTGCCCGCGGGTCGCCCCTGAACCAATTCGACGGAGATTTTGCCGATTTGGGCCCGAAACCGCCCGCTTTGCGCTTGTGGGACCAAAATCTCCGTCGAATTCGTTCACGGCGTGACCTGGAAGACGCCACGAGCGCCCTTTTCGGCGTCGGACATGACGTGGCTGACGAAGGGATAGCTGCCGGCCTCGGGGAAGGTCAGCTCGACGAAGCCACCCTGGGCGGCGGCCAGGTCGAGCACCTGCGAACCGCCGGTTCCGGTGCTGCCGCCGTCGCGCAGCAGGTAGTCCCCCTCCTTGAACACGGTGTCGAACTGGCCGCCGACGACGTGGAAGGAGCTGCCCACGTTCGGGCCGGCGTCGAGCACCCAGACGCGCACCCGCTCCCCGACTTTCGCGGTCAGCGGCCGGGCACCGTACTGGTTGGCGATGCCGTTGAAGACCACCAGATCGGGGAACTGGGCCGCCACCTTGTCGGCGTCGGCCTCGCCGCCCTGCGCGCCGAGGTAGAGCTCGGACTGCACCAGGACGTATTCCCGGTCGACCGGGGTCAGTCCGGCCGGGTCGATGACGACGGCACCGAACATGCCGTTCGCGATGTGCACCGACATGGGCATGGTGGAGCAGTGGTAGAGCCAGATTCCCGAGCTGGTGGCGGTGAACCGGTAGCTCAGGCTCTGCCCCGGTGCGATGCTGCGCATTGCCTTGTCGGGCGCCAGAGCGCCGGCGTGGAAGTCGATCGAGTGCTCGATCGAGCCGTCGTTGACGAACGTGATGTCGAAGACGTCGCCGACCCGGCCGTGCAGGGTCGGTCCGGGGGCCGTGCCGTTGAACGTCCAGAGTGATTGGGTGACGCCGGGCGACACCTCGGTGGTGACGTTCTTCACCCGCATGGTCAGTGTGTGCACGGTCGGCGTGGACCCGTTCGGCGTGGACCCGGTCTGCACGGATACCGGCGGCAGCACGGCGTCGCGTGCCGTGAAGTCGGCCGCGGGCTTCTTCATCAGGTCGAGGTCGTCCGCCGCCGACGATTCCCCGCCGGCGGAGGCGTGGCCCGCCGGCATGGCCGCGTCCCCGGCAGGGTCCGCGCCGACGGCCACGACGGTGAGGGTCATGCCGAGCAGCTTGTGCCCGGCGATCGAGCACCAGCCGTCGATATCCGTTCCGACGACGCCGATGGTGACATCCTTGCTCGTTCCCGGAGCGACGGAACCGGAGACCACGCCGGTGGCGAGCACGAGGTTGTGCACCATGTCGTCGGCGTTGGTCAGGGTGATCACCAGGGTGTCGCCGGCCGGAATCTCGATCCGGTCCGGGCTGAAACGGGTGTCTTTCATCCTGACGTCCACTCGGGTCGTGTGCCCGGTCGCGTGGCCGCTGGCCGAGACCCCGGCGGATGCCGCCCCGCTCGCCATCCCCGCGGCGGCCGGGTCCATCGCGACGCCGAGGGTGACGACGAGGAGCAGGGCGCCGACGGCCGTGACGGTCGCGCCGGTCCGGCGCGGCTGCTCCGCGCCGGTCGCGGCGGGGCCGCCGGCCGGTCGGATCGGCGAGGCCGAGGCATCCGTGGCTCGGCGCACGCGCCGGTTCACCCGCATCGCCCGGGTCATCAAGACCAGGAAGGANGAGGCATCCGTGGCTCGGCGCACGCGCCGGTTCACCCGCATCGCCCGGGTCATCAAGACCAGGAAGGATGCGAGGGTGCCGACGACGAGCAGGGAGAGGGTGACCCTGACCAGGCTGGGCACCGGCAGCAGGTAGAGCACCAGGCCGCCGTTGACGACGATCACCCGGAACAGCGCGCCACGGTCGAGCTCCCGGGCCGTGGGGCGGGATACCCGGGGGCCGCCGCCGAGCACCACCGGCAGCAGGTAGCTCAGCGCGCCGAGCAGGATCTGCGCGGCGAAACCGACCGCGAACACGGGGACGAGCTGCTCGAGCCGGTCCGCCGCGGCGACCCAGCTGGGAGCGAACGCCACGAGCAGTCCGAACCCGGCCACGCAGAGGAAGAACCAGGCCAGGGCGGCACCGATGCTCCAGCTTGCGAAGGTGGTCGGCGGGGACGTGCGGCCCAGGCGCACGGCCTCGACCAGGACCAGCCCGAGGCCGACCAGGTAGAGCAGGGCGCCGAGGGCGGTGACCAGACGTTGATCGGCCAGCGCGCCGAGGCCGAGCACCGCGAGCCCGGCGAGGAGCAGCGGCAGTGTGCCGCGGGCCGATGCCCGCGTGGTCTGCACCCGGGCGTGCAGCACGGTCGGCCAGAGCAGGGCGACCGTGCCGATGACGGTCAGGCCGACCCAGCCGAGCAGGTTGAGACCGATGTGGGCGACGAAGAGGCGCTCGAAGGGCTCCCCCTCGTCGGTGCGCGCCATCAGCACGCCCAGGGTCACCCCGATCGACAGGGCGACGCCGGCCGCCAGGTAGTAGCGCACGAGCGGCGCGAAGCGGGCCGGCAACGACCCGCGCGACTGGGCGAACAGGATGCCCGCATGCAGCAGGGCGTTGGCCCCGACCAGGCTGCCGCCGACCAGTACGAGCGGCCACCAGCCGCCGACCATGCCGGCCACGACGAGCGCCGCGCCCACGGTGTGGGTCAGGAGCCGGACGCCCATCGAGGCCCGGCCGCCCGGGGCGCTCCGCCGCAGCAGGGTGTCGGCGAAGTGCTGGCTCCAGGTGAGGATGGCGGTGCTGACCGCGCCCAGCAGCAACAGGTGCACCATCAGCCAGGGCGCGACCGGCAGGAAGCGGTGGAACAGCACCGCCACGACGGTGAGGACCAGCCAGGCCGGCACCAGCAGCCCGGTGAGAAGGTGCCACAATCGACGGCTCATCTGATCACTTTCGTTGTTGTCTTTCGGGCGGGCACGCCGAGCAGCACCGACACCACGGCCAGCACCACGAACAGCAGCACCGCCGCGATGTTGGCCACGCCGCCCCACTGCACCAGTTCAGGCAGGCCGCGCGCGTCGCCGAGCAGGATGCGCACCACCAGCGAGGCGTGCAGCAACAGTGCCGGCGCGTACAGCACCGGCCGGTACGGCAGCGGCCGGCGCAGCACCGCGGGCAGGATCGTGGGCGCGTGCGCCATGATCATCGACATCACGAAGCCCAGGAAGACGGCATGCAGCACGGCGTCGTAGGCCGGGCCGGAATAGGCCGGCCCGGCGAGAACCCAGACGGCGCCGACCACGAACAGCCAGGCGTAGCCGGCCAGGAGGCACACGGCAATGTAGCGCGGCAGGCCCACGCCGCGCACGAGCCGGGTCGCCACATCGTGCCGGAACAGCCAGGCCACGACCGCCAGCATCCCGAGCCCGAGGATCGGATAGCCGATCCCGGGCCAGACCAGCGCCACGAGAACGCCCCCGGTCAGGACGAGTGCGGAGGCCAGCAGCCAGGATTCGGCCCGCTCGTCGACGGAGGGCGAGATGCGAGCGAGTTCGAGGCGTTCGCCCGCGATTGTGAGCACCAGGAACAGCGTCATGGCCGGCACCAGGTGCGGGACCGGGGCACCCCCCAGCCAGAGCACGGTGGCGCTCACGCCCAGCAGCGCCCCGAGCGACTGCACCGCCGTGGCGGTCGATGCCTGACGCCGCCAGATCTCCCGGTAGATCGGCAGCAGCATGGCCGACCCGGCCATGAAGGCGAGCTGCCCGATCACGACGGGCAGCGGCGACAGGAGGGCCAGCCCGCCGAGGCCCAGGAAGGCCGGGGACAGGAAGGCCCAGGCGCGCCGGATCGCGACGGCCCGCTCGAGCACGACCACGCTTCCCACGAAGCCGAAGACCATCAGGGGTCCGTGCACATCGGCCAGCCGCGCGGTGACGACCGGAGCCGGCAGGCCCAGCAGCAGCAGCGCCCCGTCAAGCCCCGCCAAAAGGGCGATGCCGCCCAGCAGGAGAAGGGCCATCCGCCAGCCGGCGCGGCGCGGGTGTCGATTCACGACGGGTATCGGGTGCTCGGGTCTGACGTAGGGTACGCGGCGGTCAGGCGACGCGGGTGAAACGGATGCGCCAGGCCTCCGGACCGCGTTCCAGGTACGACACCGAGAACGCGCCGGGACGGGTATTCTCCAACTGAGACAGCAGGGGCAGCGGGTCGTGCGGGGCGATCAGGTCGAGTGCGAAACCGATCTGGATCGCGTCCAGCGCACCGAAGATCGCCGCGTGGCGCACCGCATGCGGGATGGTGCGGCCGTCGAGCACGATGGCCTCGGCGGCGTCATCGTGGTTGCAGGTGCAGGTGTGCGCGGAGCTCAGGGCAATGGGTTCGGCAGTCATGGGAAGCATCCTCCTCGGTGGCACGACCACGCCGCGCTCTAATAAAGATGATACACGTCCGTTTTAATAAATCGAACGCGGAATCAGGCCAGGCCGACCCAGCCGGTCGACCCGTCGGCCTCGTACTGCTTCTTCCAGATCGGCACCTCGGCCTTGACGCACTCGACCAGCCGCTCGCACGCCGTGAAGGCGTCGCCGCGATGGGCGCTCGCCGCGGCCGCGACCAGGGCCAGGTCGCCCACATCGAGGTGGCCGATCCGGTGGCTGAGCGCCAGGTTCACCTGCGGGTATTCGGCGCGGAACCGGGCGACGATCTCGGACAGGATGCGGCCGGCATCCGGATGCGCGCTGTAATCGAGCCCGGTCACCTGCCCGGCCGCGTCGGGGTCGTGGTCGCGCACCTGGCCGATGAAGGTGACGACGGCCCCGCACGAGCCGGTCGAGACGACCCGCACGTGTTCAGCCACGTCGAGGGGGGCCTCGGTGACCCGGGCGAACCCGTTCTCGGCGGGGGTCGCGGCGGCGGGCGGAGTTGCGGGGGCGTCGTTCGTGCGTCCTGAATTCACAGGTCCAGAGTAGCCCGGGGCCGGGACCCGGTCGGCGGCCGCCGTGCCCTGGCATCCGTTCACGAAGCATCGAGGATGTTCGTGAGGCCGTCGGCTGCACGGCGAACCGACCGAGGAGCTCGCGCACGTGATCGCACAATCAGGCCCCCAGGATGCCGATCCGATCCCTTCAGGCCAGACCCGGGGGCTGCCCGTCGGCCGCGCCCCGCTGTCGAGCCTCGGCATCCCCTTCGGCCTGTCCGGCCTCGCCGGCACCTGGACGATGGCCGGGGACACCCTGGGCACTCCGGCCCTGATCGGCGACGTGCTCTGGTTCGTGGCGCTGGCCGCCTGGACCGGTGTGATCGGCAACTACCTGCTGCGGAGCCGGAACCGGCGCGGCGGCATCCGGGCCGACCTCGACCACCCGGTTCAGGGCGCGTTCGCGACCCTCGCGCCCGTCAGTGGGATGCTGATCGGGACACATTTCGCGGCATCCACGCCTCTCGCCGGTCATATTCTCGTTGTGGCATGCATGGGGCTCGCGGTGGTTCTGGGCGCGCGCTTCGTGGCCGGGCTGGCCGCGGGGAACCGCAACATCGACGCGGTGCACGCCGGGTACCTGCTGCCCACCGTCGCCGCCTTCCTGATCCTCGGCCAGTCCGCCACAGGCGCGTGCTGGACCGGGCTCTCCGTGGCCGGCATCGGCGTCGGGGTGCTCTTCTGGCTTCTCCTCGGCACGATCGTGCTGGCCCGGATGGTGTTCCGGCCGGCGTTGCCCGCGGCCCTGGTGCCGACGTTCGCGATCTTCTCCGCTCCCCCGGCGGTGGCCGGCAACGCGTGGTTCGCGTTCACCGGTGGCCGGCTCGACACGATTCAGTACCTGCTGCTGGGCACCTTCGTGCTGCTGATCGCGGTGCAGGCGGCCCTGATCGGCACCTACTGGCGGCTGCCGTTCACACTCGGTTTCTGGGCCTTCACGTTCACGGTCGCGTCCAGCGGCACCTACGCGCTGCACTGGCTGAAGCTGGCCGGGGGCCCCGCCCAACCGTTCTGGGGATACCTGTCGCTGACCCTGGTGACCGTGATCATCGGCAGCATCGCCGGGCGCTCGGTGAACCTGCTGGTGCGGTCCCGCAGCTCGGTCTCCGCTCTTGCCCGGGCATAACTCCTGCAAATCGTGATGCCGCTCGGGGACATCCGCGCAATGACTGGCCGGACTGGGCCCTGGGCGACCAGATTGCAGGAGTTATGCAGAGGGTGCGCGTTGCTCTGTGTGGCTAACTCAGGAGAAACGGATGCCGCGAGCCGCCTCCGCCAGGCACGCAGCGGGTGCAGCGGGTGGTCCCGCCGGATCTTCCTGAGTTACCCCCCCCGGGGTAGGGCGCGGCCCCCAGCCGGAGCCCCGGGCCGGAGGAGCCCCGAGCATAACTTCTGCAGATTCCGCGAAACGGCCCGAAATCAGGGTGCGGTGCGGCCGACTGGGTTCTGCAGGAGTCATGTGCGACGCCCACCCCGACCACCGGGGAGTCGGGTCTAAGAGCATTCTCACCCGGGTCCGGGGCCCGGCCTCGTAGGATCAAGACACAGCCGATGGCACAGCCTCAGCACAACCGTCGCACAGCCGTGGAGGCACGATGACAACGCATGCCCGGACACCGCGGCGCTCACGGTTCCTGCTCTTCGGCGGCGTCGGACTGGCCGTTCTCGTCGCCGCCGCTGCCTCGGCGTCGATGGTCAGCGCCCTGGTCCTGCCCGACCTGCCGGGTACCCCGCTCGGGGTTCCGCCCGTCACGGTCGAGGTGAGCACGGTCGAGGTGAGCACGGTCGAGGTGAGCACGGTCGAGGTGAGCACGGTCGAGGTCGGCGCGGTCCCGGGCAATGCTGACCTGGGCACCGACCCCGCCGCGCCACCGGTTGCCGCCCCCGGAACGACGCCGGGCCCGAGCGACGTCCCCGAGTCGACCGACCTCGGCGCCGGCGCCGGCGCCGGCAGCGCCAGCGCCAGCGCCAGCGACACCGGCAGCGGCACTGACACCGACTCCGACACGGATGCCGCGGAGCCTGAACTCGTGCCTGCCCCCGCCCCGGTGGTCGTGTCCGAGGACGGCGACGATGACGGTTCCTCCCCCGAGGACTGACGACCCCCGAATCTAAGAGAGCTCTCACAGCCCTCTCGTGCCCGCCTCATCCCGGCACCCCACAGTGAAGGGGTGGAGACGCACCCCGCCACGCACCGAACGTCGGTTTACCGACGCAAACGAAAGGTCAGCGCATGCCGCAGATGACGAAGAAGAAGTCCATCATTCTGGCAACCCTCGGACTCGCCGGGCTCATGTCCATCGGCATCGTTGCCGCCCAGGCCGACCCGGGAGCCGGCAGCGACCCCGTACCGACCTCGAGCGTCTCGGACGACACCTCGGTCGTCGAGACCATTGATCTCCTCGACGACAACTCCATCGGCGAACTCGGCGCTGACGCGAGCGACGCCGTAATCGGCGACTCGGGCGACGATACGAACGAGGAAACGACCGAGGTCGGAGAGACCGAGAACGAGTCCGCGACGGATGACGACGGCGACGCCGCGGTCGGCACCGACGACGAGTCCGAAAACGAGTCCGATGACAGCGACACCACCGAAGACACGACCGACGACGCGACCGACGAAGCCGGTCACAGCGACGACTCCGACGACTCCGCACACGACAGTGCAGACGACAGTGCAGACCACGGTTCAGACGAGGGCGACGACTCGGGCCACAGCAGCGACACCGACGACTAGCCAGGCACCCCGGTTGGGCTATCGGCCCGCGCTTCTCTCAGCGCAGCCGGTAGCCCATTCCTCTGACCGTTTCGATCCTCCCGGCGCCGAACTTGGCCCGGAGGTACCCGACGTACACGTCCACGATGTTCGACCCGGGGTCGAAGTCGTAGCCCCACACCCGGCTGAGCAGCTGTTCCCGGCTGAGCACCTGGTCGTGATTGCGCAGGAATTCCTCGGCCAGAGCGAACTCCCTCGCCGACAGGTCGACCTGCCGATCGCCGACGGCCGCGCGTCGCGTGCGCAGATCGAGCCGGAGTCCCGTGACCTCCAGTGCCGCCTCGACCACCGGCACGGCACCGGTCGCCCGCACGGCATCCGTCATGCGCAGCCGCACCCGGGCGAGCAACTCGTCGAACCGGAACGGCTTGGCCATGTAGTCGTTCGCTCCACCACCCAGGCTCGCGAGTACGTCCTCCCCCGAGTCCCGGGCCGTGAGCACGATCACCGGCAGGGTGCACTCCTCGGCCCGCAGGCGCCGCAGCACCTCGTAGCCGTCGATTCCTGGCAGCCCGATATCCAGCAGCAGCAGGTCGAAGTCGCCGGTCAGGGCGAAATCGAGGGCGTCGGTGCCGCACCTGACCGTCACGGTGGCCAGGCCGGCCGCGGCGAGGCCCTTCTCGATGAAGGATGAGATCCGGAGTTCGTCTTCGGCGATCAGGATGCGGCTCACGGGCTGGTCTCCGTCGGTGCGTGGCCGGCTTCGGCCGGCGGGATGGGCAGGTCGATCGTGAAAGTGGCTCCGTGCCCGGGCCGGGAGGCCACGGTGGCGGTCCCGCCGTGGGCCTCGGCGATGGCCAGCACGATGGCGAGACCCAGTCCCGAGCCGGCCTCACCGCGCCCGGCGCTGCCGCGGCGGAAGCGCTCGAAGATCTGCTCCTGCGCCTCGGCCTCGATCCCCGGCCCGCCGCCCCGCACCCACAGACGGAGGCGGGACTCGCCCCCGGTGCCCCGGCCGACGGCGCTGCCGATCTCGATGGTGCCGTCGACGGCGCCGTGGCTGACGGCGTTGGCCGCCAGCTGCAGGAGCGCCTGGGTGAGCTTGCCGGCGTCGACCGACGCGACGACGTGCGCCGCCTCAGGGGTCGCCCAGCGATGGCCGGAGAGCGCGGAGGCCTTGGTGCGCACCTGCTCGGTGAGGGCGGCGATGTCGACGGGCGCGCGGGTCAGGCCGGCCGGCCGCTGCACCTCAGCCAGGACCGAGATGTCCCGCACCAGGACGTTCATCCGGTCGAGCTCGTCGATGGCCAGCACCCGGGTGCCGATCACGTCGGCCGTGTCTGCCGGGTCCATCAGCTCCAGGTGGCCGCGCACGATCGTGATCGGGGTCTTGAGTTCGTGGCCCACGTCCTCGAGCAAACGGCGCTGCGCGACCAGGGCCCCCTCCAGGCGGTCGAGCATGCCGTTGACGGTGCGGGTCAGGTCGGACACGTCGTCGTGGCCGTTCACGGGGATCCGTTCGCTCACGTCGGAGGCCGTGATCCTCGCCGCGGCCTCGCGCAGGGAACGGATCGGCCGGAGCAGCCTCCCCGACACCAGCCAGCCGACGAGGCCCAGCACGACGAAGGCGGCAAGACCCACGCGGACGTAAGTGCCCAGGGCATCCGTCACCGGCTCGAGTTCTGCATCGACGTCGAAGGCGGCCACGAAGATCCCCCGGGCGGCGTCCCCCGCCACGGTCACGGGGGCGGCCACGTAGCGCACGGTCTGGCCCGGCAGAACCAGCGTGCCACGAACGACCTGTCCGGACGAGGTCTCGGCCGTCACCCGGTCGACGAAGGCCCGGTCGTCCTCCAGCCGGAAGTCGACGTCTCCGCCCGGGGCGAGCGCCGCGGCGCCGTCGATGATCGCGAGGGTGGTTTCGTTCGTGCCGGGGCGCACCTGCTGCACGACGGCCGCCAGCACCGCGTCCAGGGAGGTGGAGCCGGACTCGGTGGCGATGAACCGGGCCTCGCCGACTTCGGCGGTCAGCGCGCTGTCGACGGAGTCGAGGGTGCGTTCGCGCTGCACGAGCGACGCGGCCGCACCCGAGGCGAACAGGCCGGCCGCCGCGACGAGCAGGATCGCAGCGAGGATGCGCACCCGCACGGACAGCATCGGCCGCCGCGGCCCGGGGCGGCGGCCGGCGCGGTGCGGTCGCCGGCCGGGGGCGCCGGGGGCACCCTCGGTCGTTCCGGCCCGCGCTGGCTTCCCGCTCACCCGACCAACGCTACTGGATACAGGGATCTCCCATCCGGCCTCCCCCTACGATGGTCCGGTGACTGAAACCTCCAGCCAGCTCCCTTTCCGCCAGCAATCCCAGTGGGTGAAGAGCGTCGGCCTGATGATCTTCTTCAGCCGCTGGCTCCAGGCCCCGCTCTACATCGGCCTGATCGTTGCCCAGATCATCTACGTGATCGTCTTCATGGTCGAACTCATCCACCTCGGTGAGGGCGTCATCCACGCATTCACACACCCGGGACCGGACGGGATCGTGATCGAAGAGGCAACGATCATGCTCGGCGTGCTGGGCCTGATCGACGTGGTCATGATCGCCAACCTCCTGATCATGGTCATCATCGGCGGCTACGAGACGTTCGTCTCGCGCATCGCCATCGACGGCCACCCCGACCAGCCCGAGTGGCTTTCCCACGTCAACGCGAACGTGCTCAAGGTCAAGCTCGCGATGGCCATCGTGGGCATCTCGTCCATCCACCTGTTGAAGACCTTCATTGAGGTCGGCGACCTCGCCGCCCGCGGTTCGACGTCCACCGACGGCCAGGAGAGCATCACCGGCGACGTCTACACCTGGGACGGCGTGCTCTGGCAGGTCGTCATCCACATGGTCTTCATCGTCTCGGCCATCGCCCTGGCCTGGATCGACCGGATGTCCCAGGGCACCCCGCACGGCCCTGCCCCGGTACCGGCCGGCGCAGCGCTCACCCCCGCCCCGCTGGTACCCGGTCCCGCGCCGCTCGCGCTCGACGCCGCCCCGCGGTCGGTGACGGATGCCCGCGTCCTCGCCTCCGGCGCGGCCGCCGGCCACCTCCTCCAGCTGGGGCAGCTCCGGGACGCCGGGGTCGTCACCGACGCCGAGTTCGAAACCAAGAAAATGGAGCTGCTCGCCAGATTCTAGGTCACCCTGCGGCGGCACGGTGGGCCACGACGGCCTCGATCAGCTGCGGCACGACGGTGAAGACGTCCCCGACGACCCCGAAATCCGCTACCGCGAAGATCGGCGCGTCCGCGTCCTTGTTGACGGCGATGATCGTGCCCGCCCCCTGCATGCCGGCACGGTGCTGGATGGCCCCGGAGATGCCCAGGGCGATGTAGAGCTCCGGGGTCACGGTCGCGCCGGTCTGGCCGACCTGCAGGCCGGGCTCGCAGAGCCCGGCCTCCACGGCGGCCCGCGATGCCCCGACGGCGCCGCCGAAGAGGTCAGCCAGGTCGCCGGCCAGGCCGAAGCCCTCGTCCGAGCCCAGGCCGCGCCCGCCGGAGACCACGACACTCGCCTCGGTCAGGCCGGGCCGGATGCCGGAGGCCGGACGCGGATGCACGGCGACGATTTCCGCTCCGCGCCCGCGTTCCAGTTCGGCGTCGATCTCAAGCCGGATCGGGGCTGTCACTGTGCCACCCGGAACATCACGGTCGGGAACGCTGCCGGGAATGCCGTCGGCGACAATGCTGTGGGGACGGACCGTCACGACCGCCAGCCCCTTGGCCACGGCCTCCACGGTGTACGCGCCGCCGAGCACCGGCACGGTGGCCACGATCACACCGTCCCGCAGCCGGGCGTCGACCGCGTCGCTGATCAGACCGGCGGTCAGCCGCACGCACAGCCGTGCCGCGACCTCCCGCCCGTCGATGGTCCCGGCGATCAGCACCCCGGAGACCTCGGCGCCGGCGGCCCGGGCCAGGCGCACCGCCGCCTCGAGCGCCGCGA
The DNA here is from genome assembly GCF_004403075.1 of Cryobacterium sp. TMT2-10. Lineage (NCBI taxonomy): Bacteria > Bacillati > Actinomycetota > Actinomycetes > Micrococcales > Microbacteriaceae > Cryobacterium > Cryobacterium sp. TMT2-10. The sequence continues at coordinate 25,171 of NZ_SOGW01000072.1, forward strand.
CGGCGGGAGTGGTCAGCCGGGTGCCGGCGTACGTGCTCTCGGCGAGGTAGACATCCGTGACACCCCACCCTGCCAGCTGGCCGGCCAGCGCCGGGCCGGCTCCCGGCCCGGTCAGCAGCACGACGGCCGGTTCACCGAGCCGGGCCGCGGCGGCGAGCAGTTCGCGGGTCACCGTGTCCAGCGTGCCCGTGTTGTGCTCGGCGAGCACCAGAATTCGTCCCATCGGCGTGTCTTCCGTCCGTGTCAGATCAGTCAGATCAGGTTGGCCGCGGCCAGGAAGGCGGCGATGCGGCTGCCGCCGGTGCCGTCATCGCTGATGACGGTGCCGCCCGCGCGGGCCGGCCGGGCGGTCACCGTGCAGACGAGCGACCAGGAGTTCGCACCGCCGGCCTCGGCCTCGACCAGGCCGTGGTCGGCGAGGTCGGCGAGGGTGAGGGTCGTCAGCGGCTTGGACCTGGCGCTCATGATGCCCTTGAAATTGGGGAAGCGCGGCTGGGCGCTGCCCTCCGTCACCGAGATCACCGCGGGCAGAGCCGCGCACAGTTCCGTCGTGCCCTCCGGCGTGATGCGGAGGCCGGTGACGATTCCCGCGTCGACGGCCACCGAGCCGAGGAAGGTCAGCTGCGGCAGGCCCAACCGTTCGGCGAGCATGGCGGGCACCGCGGCGGTGCGCCCGTCGGTCGATTCATTGCCGGCGACGACCAGGTCGAACGTGGCGGCGCCAGGGGCGGCTGTGGCCCGCACGGCCGCGGCCAGCACGGCGGCGGTCTGCAGCGCATCCGAGCCGGCCAGGGCCTCGTCGCAGACGTGCACGGCCCGGTCGGCACCCATCGCGAGGGCTTTCCGCAGCGCCACGACGGCTTCCGGCGGTCCCATCGTGAGCACGGTCACCTCACCCCCGGCGGTTTCCCGCAGTCGCAGGGCAACCTCGAGGGCGCGCTCATCGATCTCATCCAGGGCCGGGGTGTCCCTCTCGCGGTCGATCCGGCCGTCCCCCCGCAGCGTCCGCTCCCCGTAGGTGTCCGGGACCTGCTTGACCAGCACGACGATATTCATGACGTTCTCCGCTCTTCCGGGCCGAAACTGAACATCGACCCGGGGTTGAAGGTGCCGCCGGGGTCGAGGGCGGCCTTGATCGCCCGGTGCACCTCGAGGCCCACCTCGCCGAGGGCATCCGCCAGGTACTCGGTCTTCATCCGGCCGATGCCGTGTTCGCCGGTGACCGGGCCGCCGAGGTCGAGGGCGGCCTGGAGGATGAGCCGGTACGCCTGCCCGGCCCGCTCGCTCGCGCCCTCGGCGTCGGGCCGGTAGACGATCATCGGGTGCACGGTGCCGTCCTGGGCATGGCCGTGCACGCCCACGAAGACGCCGGTCTCCGCGGCGATGTCCGCGGCGGAGAGGATCAGCGCCGCCAGCCGGTCCCGGGGCACGGTCACCTCGTGCAGGATCCAGGTCCCCAGGGGTTCCAGCGCCGCCTCGAGCCCGCGCCAGTAGCCCATGATCATCTCACCCTCCGCGGGGTCGTCGGTCTGGAACGAGAGGATGGCGCCGTTGGCGCAGGCCGCGTCTTCGAAGGCGGCGAGTTCGGCCCTGGTGCCGCTGTCGCTCTGGGCGAAGAGCACGGCGGCCGGGGTGCCGCCCTCGTCCAGGAGCCGGCTGCCCAGGTGCGTCTCGACGGCGGCGAAGCAGGACTGGTCCATGATTTCCAGCAGGGCCAGGGATTGGCCGGTGGCGATGAAGTCGGTGACTGCCCGGCCGGCCTCCTCGACGCTCGCGAACGCCGCCACGGCGGTGGTCAGCGCGGGGCGGCGGCGGGTCAGCCGCAGGGTGGCCTGCGTGATGAAGCCCAGGGTCCCCTCGGAGCCCACGAAGATCCGGTTGAGGTCGTAGCCGGTGACGCCCTTGAGGGTGTGGCGGCCGGTGGCGAGCACCCGCCCGGAGGCGAGCACGACCTCGAGGCCGAGCACGGCATCCGCCGTCACCCCGTATTTGGAGCCGTGTGGACCGCCGGACCCGTTGGCGAGATTGCCGCCGATGGTGCACCAGTCGCTGGAGGTGGGGTCGGGCGCGTAGAACATGCCCGCCGCCTCGGCCGCCCGGATCAGGTCGAGGGTGATCACGCCGGGCTGCACCACGGCGTACCCGGCCGCGGCGTCGATGGTCAGGATCGCGGTCATCCGCGAGGTCAGGATGGTGACGGCGCCGTCCTGCGCGTTCGCGGCACCGGTCATCCCGGAACCGGCGCCGCGCGGCACGACGGGCACCCCGTGGCGGGTGCAGGCGACGATCACCGCGGCCACCTCGCTGGTGCAGGCCGGCCGCACCACGGCCAGGGGACGCCCGGCTCCCACCAGCGGCTGCATGTCCCGGCGGTACTGCTCGGTCACGTCCGGGTCGGTCAGCACATGGGCGGCTCCGACGGCCTGCACCAGGCGGGCGAGGAGCTCTCGCCGCCCCGTGTCCTGCGCCGTGTTCCGGATCGAATCGGTGGTCATCGCCCCAACATACTAGGAAGCCCTAGTAAATGCTAGGACTTCCTAGTACCTTGGTGACGGCAGCACGATCCGTCGCAGGGAGAGCAGGTTTTTCATGGTTCGCGAATTGACGCATTTCATCGGTGGCCGGCATGTTCGCGGCACCTCGGGGCTCTTCTCCGACGTGTTCGACCCGAACACCGGGCAGGTGCAGGCGCGGGTTCCGCTCGCGAACCGGGCCGAGACCGAGGCCGCGATCGCCGTCGCGGAGGAGGCGCAGCTCGAGTGGGGTTCCTGGACTCCGCAGCGCCGGGCCCGGGTGCTGCTGCGCTTCCTCGAACTGATCGACAAGGAGATGGACTCGCTGGCGCGAGTGCTCTCCTCCGAACACGGCAAGACGGTGGCGGATGCCCTCGGCGACATCCAGCGCGGACTGGAGGTGATCGAGTTCGCGGCCGGCGGCCCGCACCTGCTCAAGGGCGAGTACAGCGTCGGCGCCGGAACCGGCATCGACGTGTACTCGATGCGCCAGCCCCTCGGCGTGGTCGCCGGCATCACCCCGTTCAACTTCCCGGCGATGATCCCGCTCTGGAAGGCGGGACCCGCCCTGGCCAGCGGCAACGCGTTCATCCTGAAGCCGTCGGAGCGCGACCCCTCCGTGCCGCTCCGGCTCGCCGAGCTGTTCCTGGCGGCGGGGCTGCCGGCGGGCGTCTTCAATGTCGTCAACGGCGGCAAGGAGAGCGTCGACACGCTCCTGGAAGACCCCCGAGTCAAGGCCCTGGGCTTCGTCGGCTCGACCCCGATCGCCCAGCACATCTACACCCAGGCCGCGGCCAACGGCAAGCGCGCCCAGTGCTTCGGCGGCGCCAAGAACCACATGATCATCATGCCGGACGCCGATCTGGACCTGGTCGCAGACGCCCTGATCGGGGCGGGCTACGGCGCGGCCGGCGAACGCTGCATGGCCATCTCCGTGGCCGTGCCGGTCGGCCGGGACACCGCCGACGCCCTGGTGGCGAAGCTCACGGAGCGGATCGGGGCGCTGAAGGTCGGGCATAGCCTCGACGCTACGAGCGACTACGGCCCCCTCGTCAACGGCCCGGCGCTCGACCGGGTCGAGGAGTACGTGCGGATCGGGGTCGAGGAGGGCGCCGAACTGCTCGTGGACGGCCGCGGCTTCCGCCCGGACGGCTTCCCGAACGGCTTCTTCATGGGCCCGACCCTCTTCGACCGGGTGACCCCGAAGATGCGCATCTACCGGGAGGAGATCTTCGGGCCGGTGCTGATCGTGACCCGGGCGGACACGTACGAGGAGGCCCTGCGGCTGCCGAGCGAGCACGAGTACGGCAACGGCGTGTCCATCTACACCGCCGACGGCGACGTCGCCCGGAATTTCACCACCCGGGTGAACACCGGCATGGTGGGCGTGAACGTGCCCATCCCCGTGCCCATCGCGTACCACACGTTCGGCGGCTGGAAGAGGTCGGTGTTCGGCGACCTGAACCAGCACGGCCCGGATTCGTTCCGCTTCTACACGAAGACCAAGACCGTCACCTCCCGCTGGCCCGCGGGGGCCCTGCGCTCCGGCGCAGCGGGCCCCGGCACAGCAACCCCCGGGGACCCCGGGAGCCGGACCGCCGAGACGGGGGCCGGCGCCAGCTTCGTCATCCCCCAGATGGGTTGAACATGTTCGAGCTGACGGATGAACAGCATGCCATCGTGGACATGGTGCGGTCCTTCGCCGCGGAGTCGCTGGCGCCGCAGGCCGTGACCCGGGACGAGACCAAGCACTTCCCGCTCGACGTGTTCGCGGCGGCCGGCGCCCTGGGCATGGGCGGCATCTACGTGCGGGAGGATGTCGGCGGCTCCGGGCTCTCCCGCCGGGACGCCGTCCTGATCTTCGAGGAGCTCGCCCACGGCGACCCCTCGATCGCCGCCTATATGTCCATCCACAACATGGTCGCCTGGATGATCGACACCTTCGGCACCGACGACCAGCGCCGCCGGTGGGTGCCCGGCCTGGCGTCGATGGAGTCGCTGGGCAGCTACTGCCTGACCGAGCCGGACGCCGGATCCGACGCCGCCGCCCTGCGCACCCGCGCCGACCGGGACGGCGACGAGTACGTGCTGAACGGGGTGAAGCAATTCGTGTCGGGCGCGGGCGCATCCAGCGTCTACATCGTGATGGCGCGCACCGGCGACCCCGGCAGCGGCGGGATCTCGGCGATCGTGGTGCCGGCCGGCACCCCGGGGCTGTCTTTCGGCGCCAACGAGAAGAAGATGGGCTGGAACGCGCAGCCCACCCGGCAGGTCATCCTCGACAACGTGCGGGTGCCGGTGGGCAATCGGCTCGGCGCCGAGGGCGATGGCTTCGGAATCGCCATGAAGGGCCTCAACGGCGGCCGCATCAATATGGGCGCCTGCTCACTCGGCGGCGCCCAGTGGGCCCTGAACCAGGCCGTGCGCTATCTCACCGAGCGCTCGGCCTTCGGCGCGCCGCTGATCGAGCGGCAGGCCCTCCTGTTCGAGCTCGCGGACATGGACACCGAGCTGGAGACCGCCCGCACCCTGCTCTGGCGGGCCGCCGACGCCCTCGACCGGGGCGCGCCCGACCGGGTGCGGCTCTGCGCCATGGCCAAGCGCGTCGCCACGGATGCCGGTTTCTCGGTGGCGAACCGCGCCCTCCAGCTGCACGGCGGCTACGGTTATCTCGCCGACTACGGCATTGAAAAGGTTGTCCGCGACCTGCGCGTGCACCAGATCCTCGAAGGCAGCAATGAAATCATGCGTCTGATCATCGGCCGGGCCCTCACAGAACAGCCGGCCGCGCCGAAGCCCGCGCCACAGCAGGCGGGCCGGTCGTGAGCGGGCCGGTCCTGAGCGAGCCGGAGGTGAGTGAGCCGGAGATCCTGCTGCGCCGCTCCGGGCGGGTCGGGCAGATCATCCTGAACCGCCCGGCCGCGATGAACGCCCTCACGCACGCGATGATCACCCGGATCTCGGCCGTGCTCACCGGCTGGACCGACGACGACGAGGTTCAGACGGTGCTGCTGACCGGCAGCGGCGAGCGGGGTCTCTGCGCCGGGGGTGACATCGTGTCGATCTACCGCGGCGCCCAGGGCAGCGGCGCCGACGCCGCCCGGTTCTTCGCCGACGAGTACCGGATGAACGCGCAGATCCACCGCTATCCGAAGCCGTACCTGGCGGTGATGGACGGAATCGTGCTGGGCGGCGGGGTCGGCGTCTCCGGCCACGGCGGCATCCGTGTCGTCACCGAGCGCACCAGGCTCGGGATGCCGGAGACCGGCATCGGTTTCGTGCCCGACGTCGGCGGAACGTACCTGCTCTCCCGCGCGCCCGGTGAGCTCGGCACCCACCTGGCCCTGACCGCCGCCTTCGCCACCGGCGCCGATGCCATCATGCTGGGGCTGGCGGACCATTTCGTGCCGAGCGACCGGCTGCCGGAGCTGATCCGCTCGCTGTCCGGCCGGGGAGCCGCCGAGGCGGTTGCCGCGGTCGCCGACACTCCCCCGCCCGCGCCGCTGCTCGCCGAGCGGGACTGGATCGACGAGTGCTACGCCTTCGACGACGTCCGGCAGATCCTGGCCGCGCTGCAGCGCTCCCCCGTGGAAGCGGCGCAGGCGGCCGCCGCGCTCATCCGCACCAAGTCGCCGACCGCGCTCGCCGTCACCCTGGCGTCGCTGCGCCGGGCGCGCGCTCTCCCCAGCCTCGAGGCGGTGCTGGAGCAGGAATACCGGGTCTCCCTGCGCTTCCTCGAGGGCACCGAGATGCAGGAGGGCATCCGGGCCCAGGTGATCGACAAGGACCGCCGCCCCCGATGGTCGCCGGCCACGCTGGACGAGGTCAGCACGGATGCCGTCGCCGCCTGCTTCGCCCCCCTCACCGCCCACGAAGATCACCTGGCCGGGCTGCACCTGTCCGCCCGGGGCCGGCCGCACCCGCACGACACACCCCGCACCCGAACCAGCACCAGCACCCGCACCACCGACAGCACCAGGAGAAGCGCCTCATGAGCACACGCATCGCCTTCATCGGGCTCGGCCACATGGGCGGTCCCATGGCCGCCAACCTCGTCGGGGCCGGCTACACCGTCACCGGGTTCGACCTGGTGCCCGAGGCCCTCGCCCAGGCCAGGGCGAAGGGAATCCGGGTCGCCGACTCGGCCGCCGACGCGGCCCGGGGCGCCCGCATCGTGATCACCATGCTGCCCGACGGGCGGCACCTGCTCGGCGCCTACGAGGATGAGAACGAGGGTCAGGGCGACGGTGCCGGTTCGGCTGCGGGCGGCGGCCTGCTCGCCGCGTCGGACGCCGGCACGCTCTTCATCGACTGTTCCACGGTCGACGTCGCGGATGCCCGCGCGGCCCACGACCTCGTCGTCAGCGCCGGCCGACGGGGCCTCGACGCCCCGGTCTCCGGCGGAGTCGCCGGGGCCGAGGCGGGAACCCTGACCTTCATGGTGGGCGCCGAGGACGCGGACTTCGCCGCGGCGACATCCGTGCTGGAGGTGATGGGCGCCCGGATCGTTCACTGCGGCGGACCGGGCAGCGGGCAGGCGGCCAAGATCTGCAACAACCTGATCCTCGGCATCTCGATGATCGCCGTGAGCGAGGCCTTCGTGCTCGGCGAGAAGCTCGGGCTGACCCACCAGGCGCTCTTCAACGTGGCCTCCGCCGCGTCCGGCCAGTGCTGGGCCCTCACCACGAACTGCCCGGTTCCCGGGCCCGTACCGACCAGCCCCGCCAACCGCGACTACCAGCCGGGCTTCGCCGGCGCCCTGATGGCCAAGGACCTCGGCCTGGCCCTGAACGCCCTCGACGCCACCGGCGTGGCGGCCGAGCTCGGCCCGGTCGCGGCGGGCGTGTACCGCCGCTTCGCCGACGAGGGCGGCGCCGGCCTGGACTTCTCGGCGATCATCAACGACATCAGGGCGAAATCCGACCGGACGGCCGGCGCATGAGCGGCACCGACGGCATCCGCGAGACCGGGTACGAGCACATCATCCTGGAGCGCCGGGGCCGGGTGGGCCTGATCACCCTCAACCGGCCGAAGGCCCTCAACGCCCTGAACGACGCCCTGATGCACGAGGTCGTCGACGCGGCAACGGGGCTCGACCGGGACCCGGAGATCGGCGCGATCGTGCTCACCGGGTCCGAGCGCGCGTTCGCCGCCGGGGCCGACATCCGTGAAATGGCCCCGCAGACCTACCAGGACATGTACGCGGCCGACTGGTTCGCCGGCTGGAATGCGCTCACCCGCCTCCGCACCCCCCTGATCGCCGCCGTTGCCGGCCACGCGCTCGGCGGCGGCTGCGAGCTCGCGATGATGTGCGACTTCATCCTCGCCGCCGACACGGCCGTCTTCGGCCAGCCGGAGATCAGGCTCGGCGTCATCCCCGGCATCGGCGGTTCGCAACGCCTGACCCGGGCCATCGGCAAGGCCAAGGCGATGGAGATGGTGCTGACCGGGCGAACGATGGATGCCGCGGAGGCCGAGCGCTGCGGCCTCGTCGCCCGGGTCGTCCCCGCCACGCGGCTGCTCGACGAGGCCCTCGCCACGGCGGCGACGATCGCGGGCATGTCCGCCCCGGTGGCGATGCTGGCCAAGGAGGCGGTCAACGCCGCCTTCGAGACCACCCTCGCCGAGGGCGTGCACGTCGAGCGCCGGCTTTTCCACTCCACCTTCGCCCTGGCCGACCAGAAGGAGGGAATGGCGGCCTTCCTGGAGAAGCGCGCCCCCCGCTTCGAGAACCGCTGACCGCCCGCGCGCCCCTAACCTGTGTCGGCGGCGAACCAATTCGACGGAGATTCTGCCGTAAATGTGCTTTTCAGGCCGTTTCCGGCCCGTTTCGGCCAAAATCTCCGTCGAATTCGTTCAGCGTGGGGCGGCTGAACGGCGGCGCGACCGAACGGCGAAACGGCGCAGGGACAGAACGACTCAGGCGGGCCCGTCGTGCCTAGCGGGAGCCGGGGTCGGCGAAGTCGCCGGCATCGTGGCGGAACCCGCTGAGCACGCGGATCAGGCTGTGGATGTCGTCCTGGCTCAGGCCGGGGCGGGCGAACACCTCATCGTTCAGTCGGGCAGTCGCATCCCGCACGATCGTCTGTCCGGTCGCCGTGATCTCGACCAGGGTGGTGCGCCGGTCGGTCGGATGGGCGAGGCGGCGCACGTAGCCGGCCGCCTCGAGGCGGTCCACGGCATTCGTCACGCTGGTCGGATGCACCTGGAGCCGGACGCTCGCGTTCTTCATCGGCAGGGCCCCGCTGCGGGTGAAGCTGAGCAGGGTCAGCAGTTCGTAGCGGGCGAAGGTCACGCCGAACGGTTTCAGCACGGCCTCGATCCGCGCGAGCATGATCTGCTGCGCGCGCATGATCGAGGTCACCGCAGCCATGCCGTCGGCCGCTTCCGGCCAGCCGTGCTCGACCCACTGGCGGTGCGCCTCCGCGATCGGGTCCCCCGGCAGGGGTAAGGGTGTTGACACCGTTCTTCTCCTCTGCCGCCGGCTATTGCGCCCGGATGCCGTTGACGATGAGCGCGGCGAGTTCGTCGTACGCCTGCGCGTCGGACAGGCCCGTGCCCGCGGACATCCGTCGTTTCTGAATGCTCACCATCACCGAAGATACCGCCTCGGCGATGAAGGCGGCGGGAACCTCGCGGAACGCACCGCTCTTCACCCCCTCCGAGATGAGCTCGCGCACCCGGGCGGCGGCGATCTCGGTGTTGCGTTCGTAGATCTCGTTGGCCGGCGGGAACGCTGCGACGTCGTCGATGAACGCGACGGATGCCGGCCGCAGTTCGTCCCCGACCGCGCGCAGGTAGGCGGCGATCCGGTCGGTCGGGTCGTCGATCTCGGCGAGCTTGTGCTCCACCCGTTCCGCCGCCTCACGGAAGAAGTGGACGACGGCCGTGCGCACGAGTTGTTCACGGCTGCTGGCCAGGGAATAGATGGTGGACTTCGAGCAGCGCAGTCGGGATGCGGCGTCGTCGAGGGTGACGAAGGCGAACCCCTCCCGGAGGAAGAGCGCCACCAGTTGGCCGAAGAGCTCGTCCTGGCGTGCCGTCCACCGCCGTCGCGGGACCGTCGGGGGCAGGGAAGCCGACATGAAATGCCCTTTCTACTGTACGCTCGTACTCAAAATCGTACTCTCTCAACTTCGGAACGCACCAATGACGGGCGGCGGAATGACACACCTCGATTGCACGCCCTACCCCGATGCCGACCTGATCTTCGTCACGGACTTGCTGACCCCGGACGAGCAGGGCCGCCTCGCATCCGCTCGCGCGTTCTTCCAGGCCGAGGTGCGCCCCCTCGCGGTGGAGTACTGGAACCGGGCGGAGTTCCCCTTCGAGCTGCTGCCCCGCCTGGCGGCACAGAACCTCGGCGGGGTCGGCCCGGCGGCCACCGGACACCTGCTGACCGGACTGCTGCAGATGGAACTGACCCGGGCCGACACCTCCATCTCCACGTTCTACGGCGTGCACCACGAACTGTTCGCCACGGCCGTCGACACGCTCGGCTCCCCCGAACAGCGGGAACGCCTGCTGCCGGGACTCCTGTCACTGCAGAAGATCGGCGCCTTCGCCCTGACCGAGCCGGGCCACGGCTCCGACATCTCCCGGGAGATGGAGACGACCGCCACCCGCAGCGGGGACGAGTGGGTGCTGAACGGCCGGAAGCGCTGGATCGGCAACGGCGCCATGGCGGACTACGTGCTGGTCTGGGCCCGGGACACCGCCGACCGGGAGATCAAGGGCTTCATCGTGGAGAAGGAGCGTGCCGGCTTCAGCGCCACCACGATCGAGAACAAGATTGCCGTGCGGATCGTGCAGAACGCCGATATCACCCTCCGGGACGTGCGGATCCCGGCCGGGAACTGGCTGCCCGGCAGCCGGAGCTTCGAGGACACGAACGTGCTCCTGCGCAACTCGCGGGTCTGGGTAGCCTGGCAGGCGGTCGGCCAGCAGTTCGCCGCTTTCGACGTGGCCCGCGCCTACGCCCTGGAGCGTCGCCAGTTCGGCCAGCCGATCGCATCCTTCCAGCTGGTGCAGGAGCAGCTCTCCCGGATGATCGGCAACGCGACCCTGTCGCTGTCGCTGATGGTCCAGCTGGCACGGCTGCAGGAGAGCGGGCGCCTCACGATGGACCAGGCGGCCCTCGCCAAGGCGACCTGCACCACCCGGATGCGCGAAACCGTGGCCCTGGGTCGGGGCCTGCTCGGCGGCAACGGCATCGACACCCGGTTCGAGATGGCGAAGATTTTCGCGGACGCGGAGGCGATCTACTCCTACGAGGGCAGCTACGAGATCAATTCGCTACTGGTCGGGCGGGCCGTGACCGGCGTATCCGCCTTCACCTAGACGCGCGGGACCCTAACCAATTCGACGGAGATTTTGCTCTAAAAACCCGATTCCGGACTGTTTTGGCCCGTTTCGGGCAAAATCTCCGTCGAATTCGTTCAGAGCGAGGCGCGGGTGAGGTGCGGGCTGCGCCTAGACCGCCGCCGGCAGGGCCGCACCGGTCGGCTGGGCCAGGCCGGTCGGCTCGGCCAGGCCGGTCGGCTCGGCCAGGCCGTCCGCGGCCGCGGGAAGCGGCGGGGTCGGCTCCAGCGGCGCGTTCCAGGCTTTGATCACGGCCCAGCCGACCGCGGCGATGGGCACGGAGATGATCGCTCCGACGATTCCGCCGAGGATCGTTCCCGCCGTGAGGGCGAGGAGGATCACCAGGCCGTGCAGCTGCAGCGATTTGCCGAGCACCACCGGCGAGAGGAAGTTGCCCTCAAGCTGGTTGACCGCGATCACGATGGCGACGACGATCACGGCGGTGGTCAGGTCGTTGGTGACCAGGGCCACCAGCGCCGCGAGGATGCCGGCGGCCGTCGCGCCCACGATCGGGATGAAGGCGCCGAGGAAGACGATGACTGCCAGCGGCAGCGCCAGCGGCACCTGCAGCACCCAGAGGCCGATCCCGATGAACAGCGCGTCCACGAACGCAACGATCGCCGTGCCGCGGACATAGCTGCCGAAGACGCCGACGCTACTCGCTCCGATGCGAACGGCCCGCTCGTGCCGTCTGCCGGAGAGCGGCTGGATCAGGAAGGTCCAGATCCGGGGGCCGTCCTTCAGGAAGTAGAACAGCACGACCAGCCCGAGCACCAGTCCGGCCACGATCTCGGCGGCCACGGATACCCCCGCGAGGGCGCCGGTGCCGAACTGGCTGCTCGTGGCGAAGGAAATGACCGACTCGCGCACGGAGTCGAACTGGGCGGGATCGATCGGCAGTGCCCCGCTGCTGAGCAGTTCCTGCAGGTGGTCCAGTCCCTCGCTCGCCGAGCTGAAGAGGCTGGCCCACTCCCCCCGGATGCCGAAGACGACGAGGGTGACGATGCCGCCGAAGACGCCCACGCCGCAGATCAGGGCGATCGTCGCGGCCACCGTGTCGTTCGCGCCCCGGGCCAGGAGCAGCCGAACGAACGGCCGCAGGGCCGACGCGATGATGAGGGCGAGCAGCATCGGGATGAAGACCAGCTTGAGCTGCGTCATGCCGAAGATGGCCACCACGGTCAGTGCGAGCACCAGCAGGGCCTGGCCCGAACGGATGGCGGACCGGCCGAGGTAGTCCGTCCAGGACGAAGTTGAGGGTTTCATCGACCTAGCTAACCAGACGACGGCGAGTTCGACGGTCAGTACGGGCACCCGTTGCCGAGTGTCGGCCCCGTGACGTACACTCCTGATATCGAACATCTGTTCTAAGTATCGCACTTGATCCAACGATCGAAGGAGAACACATGCCCCAGATCATCGACACCCCCGTCGACGTCGAGCTCTCGGCCGACGGCGACCCGCGCGCGTTCATCTGGAACCGCTTCGAGCACACGATCATCGGGCAGCCGCAGGCGGTCTTCACCCGCACCAGCTGGTGGGAAAACGCCCGAACCCCCGCGCGCATCGACACCGAGCTGTGGCGGGTGGACGCGTCCCGCGGGGACGAGGAACAGCACCGCTACGACCTGCGACGCGACGTCGACGGGTCGTGGGTACTCGCCCTCGACTGGGGGTGACGGATGAGTTTCCCCCACCTTCACGTCGCCAGCGCCTACTCGACCCACTACGGCGTCACCCTGCCCGAGGCGCTGGCCGAGCAGACGGCCGCCCAGCAGAGCGCGGCCCAGGCCGCGGCGCCGAGCAGCTCCTTCCTCGCCGTCACCGACCGGGACGGCCTCTACGGCGCGGTCAAGCACGTGCGCGCCTGCGCCCAGGCCGGAATCCGGCCGGGGCTCGGCGCCGACCTCGCCGTGCACGATGACGATCTCTACCCGCTCGGGCGGGTGGTGGTGCTCGCGCACGGCCACACGGATGGACGAGGCTACGCCGCACTCTGCCGCGCCGTCAGTTCCGCTCACGCCGGTTCCGTTCACGCCGGTTCCGCTCACGGCAGCGCCGCCTTCCCCAGCATCGCCCGCTCCCGGCTGGCCGAGCTGGCGGGGCTCGACTCCCTCACCGTGCTGATCGGGCCGGCCAGCGATGTGGGGCTGGCGATCGGCCTCCGCGACAATGACGGCGCCAGAACGCGACTGGCGGCCTGGCAGCGCGCCATGCCGCCCCAGTCCGTGGCCTGCGAGGTCGTCTGCCACCTGTCGGAACCGGGCACGCCGGGCAGTGTGACGCCCGCCACCCGCATGCTCGCCCTCGCCGAGTACGCCGCGCTGCCGGCCGTGCTCACGAACGCCGTGCGCTACGGCACCCCCGAGGAGGCCGTCACCGCCGACCTGGCCGACGCCGCCCGCACCCTGACCCCGCTGGCCCGGCTGGACCAGCCGCAGACCAACGGGCAGGCCTGGCTGAAACCCGAAAGCGGCATGCGGCAGGTGGCCCGCATGGTCGTCGACGCCGGGCTCCACGACGATGACGCCCTCGAGCGACTCTTCCGCGACACCTGGCGCCTGGCCGACCAGTGCAGCCTCGACCCGGATTCCGACATCGGTCTCGGCCGTCCGCGCATGCCGGAAGCGCGCATCATCGGCATCAGCGGCGACCCCTTCGCCGAACTCTGGAAGCGGGCCCGTGCCGGCGTCGACGACCGCTACGCCGGCACCGCTCTGGGAGAGGCGGCGCACGCCCGGCTCGCCCACGAGATGAAGACGGTGGAGCACCTCGGCTTCGCCGGCTACTTCCTCACGGTGGCGCGGGTGGCCGACATCGTGCGCGAGATGGGGGTACGCATCCAGGCGCGCGGGTCGGGCGTGGGCTCGGTGCTCAACTACGCGCTGCACACCTCCTCCGTCGAACCCATCGCCAACGGTCTGCTCTGGGAGCGGTTCCTCTCCCCCGAACGGCAGACCCTGCCCGACATCGACCTCGACGTGGAGTCCGCCCGCCGACACGACATCTACCGCACCCTGTTCGACACCTTCGGCAGCGACCGGGTCTCCCTGATGTCGATGACGAATGCCTACCGCGGCCGCGGCGCCGTGCGCGACGCCGGCCTGGCCCTCGGCATGGACCGAGACCAGGTGGCCGCAGTAGCCAAGCAGATCTGGCGGTTCAACGCCCGCGACCTGCGCCGGGCGCTGGAGGAGAAGCCCGAGCTGGGGCCGCTCGCGGCCGAGGTGCGCGGGTCGGCCCAGCTCGATCTGCTGGTCGACCTGACCGCCAAACTCGACCGGCTCCCCCGCCACATCTCCGTGCACCCCTGCGGAGTGATCCTCTCCGATCTGTCCCTGCTGGACCGCACCCCGGTGCAGACGTCCGGCATGGGCCTGCCCATGTCGCAGTTCGACAAGCACGACATGGACCCGATGGGCCTGATCAAGCTCGATATCCTCGGCGTTCGGATGCAGTCGGCGATGGCCCACGCGGTCGAGGAGCACCGCCGCCTCTCGGGCGAGAGCATCGACCTGGACCGCATCCCCCTCGACGACCCGGCCACGTTCGAGCTGATCCGCTCCACCCGCACCCTCGGCATCTTCCAGATCGAGTCCCCCGGCCAGATGGAACTGGTCGGCAAGCTGCAACCCGAGGTCTTCAACGACCTGACCGTCGAAATCTCACTGTTCCGGCCCGGGCCGATGCAGAACAACATGCCCCTGAAGTACCTCCAGGCCCGGCACGGGGAGGTGATGCCCGACTACATCCATCCGCGCTTCGAACCGATCCTGCGCGAAACGCGGGGCGTCGTCATCTTCCACGAGCAGGTGATGCGTCTCTTCGACGAGCTGACCGGGTGCGGCCTGGGCAAAGCGGATGTCTTCCGCCGCCACCTGGGCAAGCCGGACCAACTCCCCCGGATCGAGGCCTACCTGCGGGAGGCCGCGCTCGAACGCGGTTTCGACACCCCGACCATCGACCGCATCTGGCAGGTCCTCGCCGGCTTCGGCAGCTTCGGGTTCGCGAAGGCGCACGGGGCAGCGTTCGCCCTGCCCACGTACCAGTCCGCCTGGCTGAAGACGCATCATCCGGCGGTCTTCCTGGCCGGACTGTTGACGCACGCCCCCGGCATGTGGCCGAAAGACCTGATCGTGGCCGAGGCCCGACTGCTCGGCGTGCCGGTCCTCGGCCTGGACGTGCAGCGAAGCACCCTGATCTACCGGGTGGAAGACCTCGAGCACGAACGCCGCGGCATCCGCCTGCCCCTGCCGGAGCTCTCCGGCTCGACCGCCGCCGAGCGAGGCCGCATCGTGCGGCACCAGCCGTTCACTTCTCTGCAGGACTTCCGCGACCGCGTGCGCCCGCGCCGCAGCACGTTCGAGGCGCTCGCCCGGGTCGGGGCGCTCGACAGCTTCATCGGCTACGACCGCACCCGCCGGCATGAACTGCTCGCCCACATCCAGTCGCTGCGCGGCACGGCCGTGAGCATCGCCGACGACCAGCTCGCCTTCGAGGTCGAGCTGCCGGTGCTCGAATACGCGGGCGCCCGCTTCGACGCGGTGACGTCCCTCGAGCTACGCGGTCGCAGCCAGACCGACCTGGAGCTCCGAGACCTGGCCCTGGCCGTGTCCGGGCACCAGATGGCCCGCTTCTACCCCCTCTTCAGCGAGTTGGGCGTCACCCCGGCCTCCGAACTGATCAACCTCCCCGGCGGCACCGAGGTTCTGCTGGCCGGGGTGCGCCGGGCGACGAACACCCCGCCGATGCGGGGCGGGCGCCGGGTGGTGTTCGTCAGCCTCGACGACGGCACCGGACCGGTGTCGAACGTCGTGTTCTTCCACGACGCGCAGGAGCGGATCGGCGGCCCGGTCTTCCACGCCGGCCTGATGCTCGTGCGCGGCCGCACCCGTCGTTCGGGAACGAAGGGAGTCTCGGTCACCGGGGAGAACCTGTGGGATTTGACGGAGGTGGCCCGCACGGTGCGCACCCGCCACGCCGCCGAGGCGGCCGCACAGCGCGTCGATCGGGCGAGCGAACTGGCCGCCGAGCTGGCGGCCCTGTCCGCCACGAATGTGCACCACCTGTGGCCTCGCCTGAGGGCCTAGGACACTCCGGAAACCCGTGCCTACACTGGCGTATGACAGGGAACGGCTTATGACAGAGAACGGCTCATGACAGAGCACCAGCCCTACGAGGTGCTCCGCCGATTCCCGGACTTCGAGCTCCGCCGTTATCCCGAGTACGTGCTGGTCCAGATGGAGATCGAGGGCGATTTCGCGCGGGCCGGTAATCGCGGGTTCGGCCCGTTGTTCCAGTACATCAGCGGCAACAACCAGACCGCGACCCGCATCGCGATGACCGCGCCGGTGCTCCAGGAGGCGACGTCCCCGGTCAGCCACACGGTCAGCTTCGTTCTGCCCGACGGGATGGATCCGGCCGCCGTCCCCGTGCCCCGCGACGGCCGGGTCAGCACCAAACAGGTTCCCGCACACCGGGCCGCCGCGCTCCGTTTCAGCGGCGGCTGGAGCGAGGCCCGGTTTGGGAACAACGGCGGCGCCCTTCTCGCCGCCGTGCGCCGGGAGGGCCTGACTCCGGTCGGCCGCCCCTATTTCGCCCGCTTCGATCCGCCGTGGAAGCCGGGCTTTCTCAAGCATAATGAGGCGCTCGTCGCCGTCGCCGACACCGGCACCGGCACCAGCACAGGCACAGGAACAGGCACAGACACAGGCACAGACACAGACACAGACTCGGAAGGCTAGCGGGCGGGCGGCGGCGGGGCCGGGGCCGGACCGGATTCGGGCATGTCCACCCCGCCGTACTTCGCGTTGGCGACCGACATGACGGCCGGCCACATCCGGTGCCGGGCGGTGGCCGCCGAGCCGCTGTCGAAGGTGATGCCGCGCTGGTTCGCGTCCCCGGTCACACTGACCACGGCCGCAACGGTCGCGACCCGGGAACTGGCGCCCGCCATCCAGGTGTCCTTGGCGCCGTCCGTGGTTCCCGTCTTGCCGATCATCGAGACCTTCGGCACGGTGGTGCCGTACGACGCGGTGGCGGTGCCGCCCGTCATCACCCGCTTCATGGCGAAGACCATGCCCGCGGCCACGGCCGGGGTCACGGATTCGGTGCACCGCGACGCCGGCACGGGCAATTCTTTGCCGTAGGAGTCGACGATCCGGTCGATCGCAATCGGCGAACACGTCGTGCCGCGGTTCGCGATGCCCGCGAAAGCGACGGCCATGGTCAACGGCGCCAGTTCGTTCGTGCCGATGACGGATGCCGCGGTCTGTTCCAGGGGGCCACCGTCGGCGCCGTGCACGTCGAAGGCTTCGGCCCGCTGCCGGATGTTGCACAGGTCGAGCTGCTTCGCCATCCCGATGAAGCCCGTGTTGATGGAGCCGAGCGTGGCTTCGAGTGCGCTGTAGTTGGCGCCGCTCTCCCCCTCGTCGTTCCTCGGGTTCCAGCCCTGGGAATCGTAGTTCTGTGGGCCGCGGCAGTGGTCGGCGAAGGTGCCCCAGTTCGACCTCGGCGCCGAAGCGACGCGGTTCTCCAGCCGGTGTCCGGTGGCCAGCCACTCCGCCAGCGTGAAGACCTTGTAGGTGGATCCGGGCTGGAAACCGCTCGACCCACCCTCGTTGTAGTCGGTGTTGTAGTTGATGCCGCTGTAGGTGGCGCTGGTCTCGGTCACGGCGGGATCCTGGCTGTACTGCTTGTTCTGAGTCATGGCCAGCACCCGCCCGGTGCCGACCTCCACACTGGTGATGACGGCGCCGAGGTCCCAGCCCGGGTAGGTCATCGGCACATTGGCCTTCAGAGTCGTCTCGGCCGCGTTCTGCAGGTCCAGGTCGAGGGTGGTGTAGATGTTGAAGCCGCCACGGCGGAAGTTGAGCAGGCGCGCGTCCTCATCCTCCCCGAACGTCGGGTCGTTCCTGAGCAGGTGCGTCACGTAGTCGCAGAAATAGGCGCTGCCGCCGGCGGTCTGGCAGCCGGTGCTCGGCTCAGTGATCACCGGCTCAATCGGAGCGGCGATCGCGGCCTGGTATTCGGCCGGCGTGATCTTCTTGTACTTCTGCATCTCCCGCAGGATGTAGTCGCGGCGTTCCTTGTTGGCGGCGTACCCGTTGGCCACGCCGTTCGTCGCGCTCGCCGGCAGGTCGAGCTGGAACTTGACCGGGTTGTTCACGATGGCCACGAGGCTGGCCGCCTGCGGCAGGGTCAGCGCGGCCGCGCTCGTGTTGTAGTAGTACTCCGCGGCCGCCTCGATCCCGTACACGGTGCCGCCGAACCCGATGATGTTGAGGTACTGGCGCAGGATGTCGTTCTTGGCGTACTTCTTCTCCACCCCGATGGCCAGGCGCATCTCCTTGATCTTACGGTCCGGACTGGTCTCGGTGACCGCGTCGTAACACCGCTGACGGATCCTCTGGTCGGTCATCACCTCGCACTTCTGCACCCGCACGTTCTTGACGAATTGCTGGGTGATCGACGACCCGCCCTGTGTCTCACCGCCGAGGAAGGTCTTGACGGCCGCCCGGGCGGTGCCCTGCGCGTCGACACCGCCGTGGTCGTAGAAGCGCGGGTCCTCGCTGGCGATGGTGGCGTCTTTGACGTACGGGCTGATGTTCTCCCAGGCGACCTCGATCCGGTTCTGCTCGTAGAAGGAGGCGAGCAGCACCGGTGAGCCGTCGCTGTGCGTGGCGTAGATGTTGCTCTTCTGGGACAGCCGGTCGATGGCGAGGTAATTCGGCAGATTCTCGAACACGTTGATGGTGTCGCTGGTGGCGATGCCGGTGAGGGCCACGACGGGCGTGACGGCGGCGCCGACGAGCA
The DNA here is from genome assembly GCF_004403075.1 of Cryobacterium sp. TMT2-10. Taxonomy (NCBI): domain Bacteria; kingdom Bacillati; phylum Actinomycetota; class Actinomycetes; order Micrococcales; family Microbacteriaceae; genus Cryobacterium; species Cryobacterium sp. TMT2-10. The sequence goes on from NZ_SOGW01000072.1 coordinate 43,860, forward strand.
GACCCCCCGATACGCTGATGGCCACGAGGCCGAGGATGCCCCCGATGATTCCGCCTGCCGTCCGCCGCTCCGCGAAGCCGGACTTACCCATTCCACCACCCCAGTTCCACGCGTGCACGAATCTCCGATCATGGAACCGCGGGAGCCGGAGGGGCGCTAGGGGGTTGCAGGCGCCCTCCATCGGTGGCAGACGAAAGGCCCGGCAGCGAATGCTGCCAGGCCTTTCGAGACGGATGGACGCTGACTAGACCGTGGTGGTCTTCGACCGGGCCGGGACCAGGGTCAGGATGGACCAGCCGAACAGGCCGACCAGGACGCCGATGGCCGTTGCGAAGACGGAGACGCCGAACGCGAGGATGGAGGTGAAGAGCGAAGCGCGCAGGAGCGAGGCGGTCATGACCGTGGGGCGGGTCGGATCGTCCTGCTCGAGCTGGGCGTAGGTCTTGCCGCCGCTGGCCTTCATGGCGCGGTGGTTGATGATGTCGGCCTGCGCGAACGCGGAGAAGGGCCCGACGACGGGAGCGCCGGCCAGGAAGGATGCGTCTTCGGCGACTGTAATGTTCTCTTCGCCGAGTTGGCTGCTGACCGTGCCGTAACCGAGTCCGCCGACGACGAGGAGAAGGATGCCGCCGATCATGCCGAGCACGCCGACCAGCCGGACCATTCCCGCCTTCCCGGTGCTCAGGCCGAATGTTGCCGGGATCGTTGACGTTGTCATCGTTTTGCCTCTCGTCGTGGCACGAAAGCCGTGTCACTGTTCCGATCTCAGTTTAGAAATCCTGCAAGCGTTTTCATCGATACGCATGCACTTTGCCCCCTGACTGGGGACACAGAAAAGGCGCAGCATCTGTAAGATTCCGCGCCTTTTCTGTGTCGTTCAGGTTGGACGACCCCTTCGGGTCAGAAGACCGTCAGGCCCCGGGCCTCGAACTGGCCCCGCACTCGTTCCAGCAGGTCCTCATCCGGCGGATGGGCCCCGTGCAGCGGATACGGGATTTTCAGCCGGTCCCACTTGTCTTCCCCCATCTGGTGGAAGGGCAGGACCTCGACTCGCTCGACATTCGGCCAGCGCGACACGATCTCGGCGACGGCGTCGACATTGTCGACGGCATCCGTCAGCCCCGGCACGAGCACGAAACGAACCCAGACGGGAATATTGCGTTCTGCCAGCCGGTCACCGAAAGCGATCGTCGGTGCGAGCTCGCGCCCGGTCACCTCTTTATAGGTCTCCGGGATGCCCGACTTGACGTCGAGCAACACGAGGTCGAGGTTGTCCAACAGCTTGTCGGACGCGCTCTTGCCCAGGAACCCGGAGGTGTCCAAGGTGGTGTGCACGCCCAGCTTGTGGCACTCCTCGAACATCCGCGTCACGAACGCCGGCTGCATCAACGGTTCACCACCGGAGATGGTCAGACCGCCGCCGGTCGCGTCGAAGACGCCTTTGTAGCGCTCGACCCGCGTGACGAGGTCGTCGAGGGTAGTGAGCAACCCGTCCTTCATTTTCCAGGTGTCCGGGTTGTGGCAGTACTGGCAACGCAACAGGCACCCCGACAGGAAGAGTGTCATGCGCGTGCCAGGACCGTCAACGGCCGTGACCAGTTCCCACGAGTGGACACTGGCAACGGAACCGTTGTGGATCGCTTCCATCTCGAGGTGGTGGAGTTCAGCCAGTTCGGCCTGCTCACTGCTGACGGATGAACCGTCCACCAGGTCGATCGCCGGGCCGGCGCCGGGTAGGCCGAGGTTTACTGCTGCCATTGTCTCGTCCTACTCAGCGTCGCCGCGGGTGTGTGATCGGTGGAAATTAGTGCGAGTGGAACGTGCGGCTGATGACATCCATCTGCTGCTCGCGGGTCAGTCGAACGAAGTTCACCGCGTAGCCGGAGACGCGAATCGTCAGCTGCGGGTAGTTCTCCGGGTGTGCCATGGCGTCTTCAAGCGTGTCGCGGTTGAGCACATTCACGTTGATGTGGTAGCCGGTTGCCGACGTGAACGCGTCGATGAGGCCGACCAGGCTGGTGATCTGCTCTTCCTTGGTGTGGCCGAGACCACTGGGAATGACCGTGTTGGTCAGCGAGATGCCGTCCTGCGCTTCACTGTAGGGAAGCTTGGCGACGCTGAGCGCCGACGCGAGCATTCCGTGGGTGTCGCGGCCGTTCATCGGGTTGGCACCCGGAGCGAACGACTCGCCCGCACGGCGGCCGTCCGGCGTGTTGCCGGTGGCCTTGCCGTAGACCACGTTAGACGTGATCGTCAGGATCGACTGGGTGTGGATGGCGCCACGGTAGGTCGGGTGCTTGCGGATCATCTTCATGAACCGCTCCATCACGTCGACGGCGATGGTGTCGACACGGTCGTCGTCGTTACCGAACTGGGGGAATTCGCCCTCGATCGTGTAGTCGACAACCAGGCCGGTCTCGTCGCGCACCGGGCGGACCTTGGCGTACTTGATGGCCGACAGGGAGTCGGCGACCACGCTCAGGCCGGCGATGCCGCAGGCCAGCGTGCGAATGATCTCCTTGTCGTGCAGCGCCATTTCGAGACGCTCGTAGGCGTACTTGTCGTGCATGTAGTGAATGCAGTTCAAGGCCGTGACGTAGGTCTCGGCGAGCCATTCGAGCGTTTCCAGGTAGGCCGGGAAGACGGTGTCGTAGGACAGGATCTCTTCGTCGTTCGGCGTGGTGGCCGGGGCGATCTGCTTACCGGACACCTCGTCTTTTCCGCCGTTGATCGAGTACAGCAGCGCCTTGACGGCGTTGACGCGGGCACCGAAGAACTGCATCTGCTTGCCGACGCGCATCGGCGAGACACAGCAGGCGATCGCGGCGTCGTCACCCATCTCGGCGCGGATGATCTCGTCGGACTCGAACTGGATGGCCGAGGTGTCGATCGACACCTGGGCGCAGAAACGCTTGAAGCCGTCGGGCAGGGCGTCGCTCCAGAGAACGGTGAGGTTCGGCTCGGGTGCGGCGCCGATGTTGTACAGCGTCTGCAGGAACCGGAAGGTCGTCTTGGTGACGAGCGGGCGCCCGTCTTCACCGATGCCGGCGAGGGACTCGGTCACCCAGGTCGGGTCGCCGGCGAAGATCTCGTCATATTCCGGGGTGCGCAGGAAGCGCACGATCCGGAGCTTGATCACGAGGTCGTCGATGAGCTCCTGGGCCGTTTCCTCGGTCAGGGTGCCGGCGGCGAGGTCGCGCTCGATGTAGGCGTCGAGGAAGGCCGCGTTGCGACCGAACGACATGGCTGCACCGTTCTGCTCCTTGACGGCACCGAGGTAGGCGAAGTAGAGCCACTGCACAGCTTCGCGCGCGGTGGCGGCGGGCTTGGAGATGTCGGAGCCGTAGGTGGCCGCCATCTGCACGAGTTCCTTGAGGGCCCGGATCTGCTCCGAGTTCTCCTCGCGGGCGCGGATGACGTCTTCGGTCGAGGGCTCCATGTCGATCTCGGCGCGGTCGTTCTTCTTGCCGGCGATCAGGGCGTCGACACCGTAGAGGGCAACGCGGCGGTAGTCGCCGATGATCCGGCCACGGCCGTACGCGTCGGGCAGACCCGTGATCAGGTGGCTGCTGCGCGCACGGCGGACCGCGGGAGTGTAGGCGTCGAAGACGGCGGTGTTGTGCGTCTTGCGGTAGTCGGTGAAGATCTTCTCGAGTTCGGGAGACACGGGATAGCCGTAGGTCTCGAGCGAGGTGGCGACCATGCGCCAGCCGCCGAAGGGCATGATCGCGCGCTTGAGCGGCGCATCCGTCTGCAGGCCCACGATGACCTCGTTTGCCTGGTCGATGTATCCCGGGGCGTGAGCGGTAATGGAGGACGGCGTGGTCGCGTCTACGTCGTAGACGCCCTTACGGCGTTCCTCGGGGAACATCTCGGACAGCTTGGCCCAGATCCCCGTCGTACGGGCGGTTGCTCCGGCAAGGAAGCTCGCGTCGCCCGTGTAGGGCGTGTAATTGCGCTGAATGAAATCGCGCAGGTCGATCGAGTCCTGCCAGGGACCGGAGACGAAAGCCGGCAGGCCGGTCTCCGTCGTTCCCTTGTCGCTGCGAACACCGTCAGTAATCGTCATCTAGATTGCTCTCCTCGTGGGATCGAGACACGCCCTCCGCGGAAGTGTCTCTCCCGCGGTCGGGCGCAGAGAGCAGGATCACGAGGCTCCGGCTAATGCGACGATGCACCGTGACTTGCCCTCTGTCTCAACCCTACTCCCGTCGAGGTGCCCGGCAGCGTATTCCTCGCGTTCTGGCTCTTCCGTGCTTTTTCGCGTGCCACGCACGCGCGCGGTTAAAAGGATGGCCACTCCCGATCCGGGTCCCGATAAGTGCCCGAAACAACTCGAAACTGCGTAAAACTTTGCATCTATTGATGTATTTATGACTAGAATCGAGTTATGAGTTTCCTCCTGGAGTCCCGCGCGCCCGGCGCCGGTTCGGCGACGGCCGGCTCCTCCACCGCGGGTGCCTCCGCCGTGGGCCGCGTCTACGCGAAGGTGGCCGAGGGGATCATCTCGGGGGCACTGCCGGCGAGCTCCTTCATCACCGAAGGCGAGGTCGCCGAGGCGCTCTCCGTCAGCCGCACCCCCGTGCGAGAGGCCTTCCTCACCCTCCAGGCGCACGGTCTGCTCACGCTCTTCCCCAAGAAGGGCGCGGTCGTCACCGCGGTGGACGACGCAGAGACGGCCGAGCTGCTTCAGGTGCGCGTGATGCTCGAGACCGCCGCTGTCCCCCGCCTGGCCGAGCGGCCGCAGGACATCCCGGCCGTGGACGCCGAGCTGCAGGACCTGATCGGGGTGCAGCTGGATGCCGCCGCCGCCGGCGACCTGCTCACGTTCGCCCGCGCAGACCACCGATTCCACACCCGCATCGTCGACGAGACCCGCAACCGGGTCATCGACGACATGTACACGCGGCTGGGGCCGCGGCTCGAGCGCCTCATCCACCGGGCCGCCAGCCGGGATCCCCGCAACCTCGACCGACTCGTCGCCGAGCACAGGGTGCTGGCCGGGCACCTGCGCGCCGGTGACACCCCGTCCTACGAGATCGCCCTCCGCCAGCACGTGGAGGACGGTCATCACGCGCACCTCGCGCCCTGATCCTCCGCGCCGTCCATCCGCATCTTCCTCCGCATCCCCGCAGCACACGTTCCAGAAAGATTCATGACTTCCCGCCGTACCGTTCCACCTTGGCAACTCGCCGCACCCGCCCTCTTCGTCATGGCCTGGGGCGGGAACCATTTCACCCCCCTTCTGCACATGTACGAGTCGCTCGGCCACTACTCCGCCGTGATGGCCGATCTCTTCCTCGGTTTCTACGTGGTCGGCCTGATCCCCGGACTACTGCTGGCGGGGGCGCTGTCGGACCGGTACGGCCGCAAACCGCTGTCGGTTGCCGGCGTGCTGATCGGAATCGCGGCCAGCATCCTTCTCGGCCTCGGCTTCACGAGCGGCATCATGCTCTCGCTGGGACGGTTGCTGGCCGGCCTGAGCGTGGGCGTCGCCATGAGCGTGGGAACCGCCTGGCTCAAGGAGCTCTCCGGCCCGCCGTTCGACCGCCGAGCCGGCCGCACCGCCGGCGCCCGGCGGCCCGCCCTCACTCTCACGCTCGGCTTCGGGCTCGGCGCGGGGGTGGCCGGCGGTCTGGCCCAGTGGGGGCCGCTGCCGACGCTGACCCCGTACCTGGTGCACATCGTTCTAAGCCTGCTGGTTCTCCCCTGGCTCGCCCGGGCCCCCGAAACCGTTCCTCACCACCGGGCACACCGCCCGTTCTGGCAGGACCTCGCTGTTCCGCTCGCCGGTCACCGCCGGTTCCTGCGGCTGATCGCGCCCTCCGCGCCCTGGGTCTTCGGTGCCGCCGGAATCGCCTATGCGATCATGCCCAAGCTCGTGGAAGACCGGCTGGGCGACTTCAACCTGGCCTATGCGACGCTCCTCACCGTAGTCACCCTCGGCACCGGCGCCCTCGTGCAGCCGCAGGTGGCCCGCATCAACCGGGTCACCGGCGGGCAGGCACTCGTGGCCGGCATGTCGGTGATGCTGCTGGGCGTGCTGTTCTCGGTGATCACGGCCATCGTGCGCTCTCCCGTTCTCGCCCTTCTCACGGCCGTGGTGCTCGGCGCCGCCTACGGGATCAGCATCGTCGCCGGCCTGGTCGAAATCCAACGGATCTCGACCCCCGCCAACCTCGCCGGACTGACCGGGGTGTACTACAGCCTGACCTACATCGGATTCCTGCTGCCGGTCGTGTTCGCCTGGCTCAACTCGGTTGCCGATTACACCACTCTGATGTCCATCCTGATGGTCGTCTGCCTGCTCTGCCTCATCCTGGTGACGCACGAAAGCCGCCGCGGCTCCGCACCCCGGTGAACCGGCCACGCGGTGCGGCCCGTCCCCATTCGGTATCCTCCTGTCTATGCGCTATTCCCTCCGGCCCCTCCGTGCCGACGACTCCGACTCGCTGCTCGCGCTCAACAACACCGCCGTTCCGGCCGTCAACCCCCACGATGAGAGCAGTCTGGCCGCGCTCCTGGCGGCGAGCAGCCTGGCAATCGCGGTGGTGGAGGACAGCCGGCCGGACGAGATTCTCGGCTTCGCGGTGGTCTTCGCCGTGGCCGCCGACTATGCCAGCGAGAACTATCGCTGGTTCTCGGCCCAATCCGATGATTTCCTCTACGTCGACCGCATCGTGGTCTCGTCCGACGCCCGGAACCGGGGCCTCGGCCGGGTGCTGTACGCGGCCATCTTCGAGGCCGCCCGCGCCGCCGAAGTCTCCCGGGTGTTCTGCGAGGTCAACGTCGCGCCGCCCAACCCCCGGTCCCTGGCTTTCCACGCCCGCCTCGGCTTCGGCGAAATCGGCCGTCAGTCGACCAAGAACGACACGGTGGTCGTGTCCCTGCTCTCGGCGTCCGCGGAGGTCCGCCCGGAGCTCCCGGTCCCGGCCTGAGCCACCGGCGCGGTGATCGTACCGGTCCCGGCCGGGAGCTGTCACGGCGCACCCCCCGCAGGCGTACGCTGGCGCTATGACTGAAGATGGTCGCGGAATTGCACTTCCGGACTCCCTCGACCACTGGGCCGCGGCCCAGCGCTGGTTCGGCGGCACGGGCCGCATTCCGGCCCTCGTCGGAATCGGCAGGTGGACTCTCCCCACGGATGAGTCCGGCGTGCTCATCCGCACCGAACTGGTCGTGGATTCCACGGCCGTGCCCCCCACGCTCTACCAGGTGCCCCTGACCGAACGGGTGAACCCCCTGCCCGGCGGCGAGCACGCGCTGATCGGGATGCTCGGCGATGCCTACGTCTACGACGGCCCCGTCGACGCCGCGTATTCCCGGGCTCTGTTGCGCTTCATCCTGGAGGAGAAATCCTCCCCGGGTGCCCGGGGAGAACTCCTGTTCGAGGGCGAGTCTGCTCTTCGGCCGCCGACGATGGCGTCCAGCCGCGTTCTCAGCGGCGAACAGTCGAACACCTCGATCATCTACGACTGCATCGGCGACGACGGCCGGCCGGCGCAACCCATCATCTGCAAGGTCTTCCGCGCGGTGCACGACGGTGAGAATCCGGACATCTCGGTGCAGTCCGCCCTGGCCAGGGCCGGTTCCCGCCATGTGCCCGAACCGGTCGGCTGCGTCGTCGGCCACTGGCAGGACCCGGCCGCACCCGGCACGGTCCTGACGGGGCACCTCGCCTTCGCCCAGGAATTCCTGCCCGGGGTCGAGGATGCCTGGCGCTCGGCACTGCGGGAAGCCGCGGCCGGAACGGATTTCACCGTTCAGGCTCGAGAGCTGGGCGAGGCGACCGCCGCCGTGCACGCGGACCTGGCCAGTGTCATGCCCACCCGCGACGCCACCCCGGCGGTCATCGCGGCCGAACTCGACAGCATGCGCGAGCGGTTTCTCAGCGCCGCCACCGAAGTGCCGGCCCTGGCCGGATTCCGCACCGCGATCGAGGCCGTGCTCGAGCGGGCCCGACTCGTGCCGTGGCCGAGGCTGCAGCGCATCCACGGCGACTACCACCTCGGCCAGGTGCTCGAGGTGCCCGGTCGCGGCTGGGTTCTGGTCGACTTCGAAGGCGAACCCCTGCGCCCGCTGGCGGACCGCACTCAGCCGGATGTCCCGCTCAAGGACGTCGCCGGCATGCTGCGCTCATTCTCGTACGTGGCCGGCACGGCCCGGCAGTCCTACCCCGCGCACCGGGCCGAGGAGGCCGATGACTGGGCCTCCGCCTGCCGGCAGGCGTTCCTCGAGGGCTACGCCGTCCGGTCTGGGACGGACCTGCAGGAACAGAAGGCGCTCCTGGACGCTTTCGAACTGGACAAGGCCCTCTACGAGGCGGTCTACGAGACCCGTAACCGGCCGTCCTGGCTTCCCATCCCGCTGGCGGCGATCAGGGCGCTGGCTGCGGAGGTCACCGCGCGGAGCATCGAAGCCCGTTAGCGGGATGCCGGCCTTCCGCGCCACCGTTTCAGCCGCTACCGTTTCAGCTCGGGGAACTGGTCGTCCCGCCACTCGCCCGGCAGACGCACCCCCTGTTCAGCGGCGGCGTCCTCACGCATCCGGAGTTCGACCCGCCTGATCTTGCCGGAACTGGTCTTGGGCAGCTCGTAGAACTCGACCCGCCGCACCCGCATGTACGGCGGCAGGCCGGTGCGGGCATGGCGCAGCACCGAGAGGGCCGTCTCCCCGTCGGCGTCCCAGCCGGCCGCCAGGGCGACGTAAGCCTTCGCGATGTTGAGCCGGGTGTCGTCCGGAGCCGGTACGACGGCCGCTTCGGCCACCGCCGGGTGCTCGAGCAGCACGCTCTCGACCTCGAACGGGGAGACCTTGTAGTCGGAGGACTTGAAGATGTCGTCGGTGCGTCCGATGAAGGTGATGTAGCCGTCGGAGTCCCGGCTGGCGACATCCCCGGTGTGGAAATACCCGTCGCGCACGGCTTCGGCGGTGCGTTCGGGGTCGCCGTGATAGCCGGCCATCAGGTTCACCGCGGCGCGGGACAGGTCCAGGCAGATCTCGCCCTCCTCGGTGACCTCCCCGGTGATCGGGTCGAGCAGGGTGACGGCCACCCCGGGCAGGGGCAGCCCCATCGAGCCGGCCTTGAGGATCGACCCGGGTGCGTTCCCCACGATCGCCGTCGTCTCGGTCTGGCCGTAGCCGTCACGGATGGTGAGTCCCCACGCGCGCTGGATCTGGGTGATGACCTCCGGGTTCAGCGGCTCACCGGCGGCCAGGATCTCACGCAGGCCCAGGGGCTTGACGCCGAGGTCTGACTGGATCAGCATCCGCCAGACGGTCGGCGGGGCGCAGAACGTCGTGACCTTCGCGCGGTGCAGCTGGTCGGCGAGGGCGAACGGGTCGAACCGGCCGTAGTTGTAGACGAAGACGGTCGCCTCGGCGATCCACGGGGAGAAGAAGCTGCTCCAGGCATGCTTGCCCCAGCCGGGCGAACTGATCGCCAGGTGCACGTCGCCGGGGCGGAGCCCGATCCAGTACATCGTGGTCAGGTGGCCCACCGGGTAGGAGGTCTGGGTGTGCACGACCATCTTCGGCTTGCTGGTGGTGCCGGACGTGAAGTAGATCAGGGACGGGTCATCGGATGCCACGACGACCGCGCACTTCTCCGCCACGACCAGATCGGCGTCCGCGTAGTCGGCCCAGCCCTCCGCGGGTTCGCCGACGCAGATGCGGGAGTAGTCGCCCGCGACCGTGTCGAACTTGGCCGCGTCGTGAGCGTTCGCGATGACGTGGCCGACTCCCCCGCGCGCCACCCGGTCGGCCAGGTCGTGGGCGGACAGCACGGTGGAGGTCGGCAGGATGACCGCGCCCACCTTCATGATGGCCAGCATCAGTTCCCACAGTTCGACCTGGTTGCCCAGCATCAGCATCACGTGGTCGCCGTGGCCGACGCCGTGCCGGGTGAGCCAGGTCGCGACCTGGTCAGACCGGGCCAGCATCTCGGCGAAACTGACCTTCAGCTCACGGCCGTCCTCCTCGACGATCCACAGGGCGGTCTTGTCGTTCCCCGCGGCCATCACGTCGAACCAGTCGGTCGCCCAGTTGAAGTGAGCACCCACATCCGGCCACTCGAACTCGGCGGCGGCTTGCGCGTGGACGTCCCGAAGCTGAAGGAGTCGGTCGCGCGCGTCGCGGAAGCTGGTGGTGCTCTGGGGGTTGGTCACCCATCCATCTTCCTCGGTTCGAATACCCGGAACGGCATACGACACCCGTCAGCTGCGGCGGGGATCCCACCGGAAGAACCGTACGGCCAGCGCGCCGGCTCCGGCCGACCAGGCAGCCAGCACCGCGAGATTGCCCCACGCCACGACCGGTCCGGCCGGATCCCAGGCAGCCGTGAGCGCGTTCTGCAGGTTCCTCAGGGGGAAGACCGAGCCGACGGCACCCATCCATTCCGGCCCGGCGCCGACCAAAAAGATGTCGGAGAAGAAGGCCAGCACGAACAGGACCATCAGGCCCACCGCCCCGACGGCCCGGGAATTGGGCACCAGGGCCGCCAGCAGGAACCCGCAGGCCGCGATCGACGGGGTTCCCACGATGATCACCACGAGTTCCAGTGCGAGGCCGGCCGCGGGGATGCGGAGCCCGAAGAAGACAGCGCCGACGGACAGCACCAGCACGGCTACCAGGAGAGTCAGGCCCAGCACGGCCACGGTGCCGCCGGCCAGATAGTGGCGCGCCGGAAGCGGGGTGCCGCGCAGTCGTTTGAGCACGCCTCGGTCGCGGGCCCGCGCGAGGGCCTCAGGCATATTCATGAACACGGCCGTGCCGGTGCCCCAGGTGATCATGCTCGCCGCGTAGAAGATCGCGAACGGGATGCCGCCCATCGGCTGGACACTGCCCCCGAAGACCGTCAGGAACAGCCCGTAGAGCCCGACCGGCACGAGCACCAACAGCACCGAACCCGGGTCACGCCAGGTCGCGCGGTTCGCGGCGCGCGCCTGGTCGAACACCAGCCGCGCCGCCGAGGGACGCCCGACCGAGGTCGCCGCGGTAGTCGAGGTCGCTGAGGTCGCCGCGGTCGCCGCGTCCCCGGGGCGGCGGGCGGCACGCACCCGCGTGGCGCCCGGCCGATCCGCTCGCGGTTCCCAGCGAAAGGCCCGTGAAGCCACGACCGCACCGGCCAGTCCCCAGGCGAGCAGGATCCCGAGCGCCGGGAGGTCCCAGCCGGCACCGGTCGCATACGGGTCGAACTGGTCCGTGAGGGCGTCCGCGTAGGGTTTCAGCAGAAACACGGATGCGATCCGGGTCAGCCCGGCCGGGAGCTCGCCGCCCACAAACAACAGGCCGGAGATGAACGCGAGCACGATGGCGCTGCCGATCGACAGGGCCTGGCCCAGTGCCGCGGTCGAGGACACCGCGGCAATGGCCAGGCCGAGTGCGGCGAAGGCGGCTATGCCCACCAACAGGGTCACCGTCAGGGCCGGCAGGACCTCGGCTCGGAGCTGCACGTCGTAACCCAGCACGGCGACGCCGAGCGTGAGCAGCAGGGATGCCGTCGAGTAGAGCACGGCCGCGGCGATCTGACCGGCCAGATAGGTCCAGGCCGGGAGCGGGGTGCCGCGCAGGCGTTTCAGGATGCCGGCGTCCCTGGCCTCCTACAGTGTCGTTCCGAGGGTGGGATAGGTGCCGAAGAAGGTTCCCATCGCGACGGCGACGGGGGTGGCGAACTGCATCACGCGCACGCCGGACCCCGGGCCGAGGTATTCGTTGCCTGCGACGATGCCGATCACGACGAGCCAGACCAGGGACATGGCAAACGTGAAGATCAGCACGGTCGGCGACCGCCACAATGCCACGACGGCATAGCCGAGCTGCCCCAGGACCAGGCGGACCGTGCCCGGGCGGCCGATGTCGATCCGGGTCGCGGCGGAGGTCATGGCCGGGGCTCCCCGGATGCCGCCTCCGCCGCGTCCGCCGCATCGGCACCCCCGATCAGCGACAGGTACGCGTCCTCGAGCGAGGGGCGGCGCACGCTCAGCGCCGGCAGTTCGCTGCCCAGCCCCAGCGCCCAGCCGGTCAGGGCGTGCACCACCGCGGCGGGGTGGTCCGTGGCCACCTCCCAGTCGGCCCCGTGGGGCAACGGCCGGGACTCGAGGGCCGGCAGGTCCCGCGGCTCGGCGCCCTCCGGCAACCGGAAGGAGACGACGGCGGCGTGCTGCTCGGCGGCGAGAGCGGCCGGCGTGCCGAGTGCCACGAGCCACCCGCGCACGATCACGGCCACCCGGTCCGCCAGGTGCTCGGCCTCGTCAAGGTAGTGCGTGGTGAGCAGAACCGTCTTACCCATTTCCCGCAGTCCCTCCACCAGGTCCCAGGCCCGCAGACGTGCGGACGGGTCGAACCCGGTCGTGGGTTCGTCGAGGAAGAGGACCTCGGGGTCACCCACCAGGCCCAGCGCGAGGTCCAGGCGCCGGCGCTGCCCGCCGGACAGGGTCTTGACGCGCGCATTCCTCTTCTCGGCCAGCCCGACCTGCCCGATCACGGCGTCGGCATCGCGCCGACGCGGGTACAGTCCCCGGTAGAGGCGCACCAGCTCGCCGACCGTGAAGTCCTCGTCGAAGCCTGCCTCCTGAAGCACGATCCCGATGCGTTCCCGAAACGCCCGCCCGCCGGTTTCGGGATCGAACCCGAGCACATCCACCGTTCCGCCGTCGCGGGTGCGGTGCCCCTCGAGGATCTCCACGGCCGTGGTCTTCCCGGCCCCGTTCGGGCCGAGGAGGGCGAAAATCTCTCCCTGCTCGATGGAGAAAGACAGGTCGTCGACAACCGTCAGTCCGCCGTATTGTTTCCGAAGCCCGTTGACGTTGACCACACTCACGGCAATCACTCCCCTGCCTTCGGCATTTTCCCCGAGGATAAACCGGGCCCCGCGCCGTCGCTAGGCGCCTCTGCGCCCGATCGACCGTTCAGCCGGGCTTGCGAGCGCGACTGGGCTGCACCCGGGGCGGCTCGCCGGGCATCTTCGGGAAGTCCGGGGGAAACGGCATTTCGCCGAGCCCGTCGGCGAGGTCACGGTCCCACCAGCCGAGGAGGGTGTCGATCGTGCCGGGGCGCGCCTGCAGATCCGCCCACGGGTCCCCGGTGCGCCGGAGCCGCTCGGGCACCGTGACGATGGTGAAGTCGCCGGGGGCGACGTGTGCGAGCTCGGACCAGGCGAGCGGGCAGGAGACCGGCGCCTGCGGGAGCGGCCGCGGGCTGTAGGCCCCCGCCATCGTGCGGTCGCGGTTGGCCTGGTTGAAGTCGACGAACACCCGTTTCCCCCGTTCCTCCTTCCACCAGGACGTCGTGACGGTGCGCGGCAGGCGGCGCTCGAGCTCGCGGGCCGCCGCGATCACGGCGTGGCGCACGTGCAGGAACTCGTGGGTGGGCTCGATCGGAGCGAAGATGTGCAGCCCGCGGCTGCCGGAGGTCTTCACGAAAGCGGTCAGGCCGGCCTCCGCCAGCACCATGCGGAGTTCCCGGGCGACCGGAACGGCGTCGAAGAAGTCGGTTCCCGGCTGCGGGTCGAGGTCGATCCGCAGCTGGTCGGGGTTGTCGGGGTTGCCCGCGCGGGAGGCCCAGGGGTGGAAGACGAGGGTGTTCATCTGGACCGCCCAGACGGCCGCCGCCGGCTCGTCGATCACGAGTTGCGGATGCGAGCGGCCGCTGGGATACACCACGGTCACCGACCGCACGAAATCCGGCGCCCCCTGCGGCGGGTTCTTGGAGAAGTACTGCTCCCCGTCGATGCCCCCGGGAAAACGCTGAAGCGAGATCGGACGGTCCCCGTTGGCCAGGGTGAAGGCCTCACCCACGTCGACGAGATAGCGGGCGAGGTCGAGTTTGGTCAGGCCGAGGTCCGGCCAGAGGATTCTGTCCGGACTCGTGATGCGCACGTCACGGGTGCCGTGGGGTCCCGGCACGGGAAGGAGAACGGCGGGGCCGGCCATGACCACACTGTAGTCACGGCTGGCCGGCTCCGCCACGGCCGGCCGGCCACCGGGTCAGCCGCCGCAGGGTCAGGGAGTGATCGCCCTGACCAGGGCTGCGAACCGCGGGTTCGCGGGCAGGTCTTCGATCAGCACGAGGTCCAGATCCGGCCCGGCCAGCGGAATCCGCCAGTTCGGGTACTCGTCCGTCGTCCCCGGCTGGTTCTGCGTGCGCCTCTCCCCGACCGCATCCACCAGGGCCACGCCCAGGAGCAACGACGGCGTCAGCGCGGTGTACGCGTACAGCGCCTCCACCGTCTGCTGCACCGGAAGGGCCGGGCCGTCCTCGGTCGTCGGCAGCAGTCCCCGCTCGCGCACAGCGGCGAACATGGTTGCCTGCTCGGCGCGGTCGGCTTCCCGTTCCTCGGCCACCGGGCGACCCAGCAGGCCGAGCGATTCGCGCAGGGTGACGTGGTCGCCGGCCAGGTAGCCGGCCGTCGGCGGCAGGTCGTGGGTGTTCACACTGGTCAGGCACTGCTGGCGGTAGTGCTCCGGGGGCACGGGCACGCCGTTGTCCCGCTCGAACCACAGGATCGAGGTGCCGAAGATGCCGCGTTCGGCCAGGTAGTCCCGCACCCAGGGCTGGAAGACGCCCAGGTCCTCCCCGATCACGATCGCGTCGGCGCGCTGGGCTTCGAGGGCCAGGATGCCGATCAGCGCCTCGTGGTCGTAGTGCACGTAGGTGCCTTCGCCCGGGCCTCCGCCGGCCGGGATCCACCAGAGCCGGAACAGCCCGAGGATGTGGTCGATCCGCAGGCCGCCCGCGTGACGCAGGATGCTGCGGAGCATGTCCCGATAGGCGGCGTAGCCCGATTCGGCGAGCCGGCCCGGGTGCCACGGCGGCTGGGACCAGTTCTGGCCCTGCTGGTTGAACATGTCCGGCGGCGCGCCAACGGTCATGCCCTGGGCGAGCACGTCACGCAGGGTCCACGCATCGGACCCCGTGGTCTGCACGCCGACGGCCAGGTCGTGCATGATGCCGATGGACATCCCGGCATCCGTCGCGGCCCGCTGTGCGGTCTCCAACTGCTGGTCGCAGAGCCACTGCAACCAGCTGTGGAACTCGACCCGTCCGGCCAGCCCGTCCCGGTGCGCGGCGGCGAACGGGCCCTGCGGGCCGCGCGGCTCGATGCTCCACTCCGCGGCGTCGACGGGGAAGCGTTCGGACAGGGCGCACCAGAGGGCGAAGTCCGAGAGTCCCTGCCCCTGCTCGGCGCGGAACGTGTCGAACTGCTGCGCGCGGGCCGGGCTGCGGGGCACCTCGTGGATGGCTTCCAGGGCGGTCAGTTTGGCGGCGTAGGCGGAATCCCGGTCGAGCCGGTCCACGTTCAGGTTGGCCGGATGCTGCCGGGCGGCCAGGGCTTCCACGACCGAACGCGCCTCGGCGGGGAGGTAGGCGTATTCGGCCACGTCCTCCACCCGGATGTAGAGCGGGTGGAAGAATCGCCGGCTGGACGGCAGGTACGGGGAGGGCTCGACCGGCGGCGCGGGCTCGGAGGCGTGGAGGGGATTGACCAGAACGAAGCCGGCACCGTACTGGGAGCCGGAGATCGCGGCCAGGTCGCCCAGGTCGGCGAAGTCACCGATCCCCCAGGAGCGGGAGGAGCGCACCGAGTAGAGCTGTGCCATCAGGCCCCAGTCGCGGCGCCCGGCGGCGAGCCAGGGGGTCCGGAGCCGGGCCGGGGTGACGACGAGCACGGCCTCCCCGGTGCGGCCGTCGTCGTCGGCGTGCAGGGTGTGCCAGCCCAGGGGAAGTCCGGTCGGAATGGTGAAGGCGAGCCGGCTGACGGGCCGGCCGTCGACGTCGCGCGTCTCCCCCGCGTCGCCGTGCTGCGGCACCTCGAAGCGGGCGCCGTCCTCGGCGATGATCCAGACCGATGTGGCGGAGCCCTGGCGCGCGTGGACGGGCAGCTCGAATTCGCTGCCCTCGCGGATGACGACGCTCGGCGGCAGCAGCCGGCGCCACGGCGCCAGGCGCTGCTCGGCCAGGGACGACTCGATCTCGACGCCCGTTCCGGCTGCGACGCCCAGCGCGGTCAGCACGCCCCGGAGGGTGCGGCTCTCGATCGGACGTTCCACGCCGTCCCAGCCGCAAAATGAGGTGTCGACCCCGAGTAGCCGTGCCAACTCCACCAGCGCCGCCGGAGTGCCGTCGATCTGTTCGTGTTTCATGGTCCAACTCTACGGGCCGGCATCGCCCCGGATTACTGCCCCGAACGGCCCTGAGCCAGCGGGAACAGCGGGCGGCAGGTCGTGCACACTTCACCGTCTGCACCGGTGGTGGCGTCGTGCTCGCTCTGCAGCCTTTCGCGCAGGGCCCACACCAGCAGCACCACGGCCGCGACCGCCACCACGGGGCGCACGAATCCCTCGAGCAGCGGCACCGCCGTGCGCAGATCGGTCGAGAGCGACAGTGCGATCAGGCCGAGCACGGGCCAGCGCAGATCGCACATGGTGGCCTCCGCGCCGATTGGCGCGTCGACGTAGCCGGCGACGACCAGGCCGACCAGCCCCGAGCCGACCACGGTGAGCAGATACCCCCACCACGCACCGGGGAAGACAATCGCGCCATCGATCACCGAGAGGGTACCCGACACGATGGTCAGCCCGACGAGCGCGGCGGCGGCCACGCCGGCGGCAATCAGCCGGCGTGGCACCGACCAGGATCGGAGTTCTCCGAACAGGACCGTGATGCTTGTGATGCCGGTGATTCCGGTGACGCTCATACTGTGGCTGACTCCTTGTCGGGTGCTGCGGCGGTGAGCCGGCAGGAATTTTCGCGGGTGAGGCGCGCCCGGAGCGCCCAGCCGAGCAGCGCGATGGACGCGGCGGCGAGGTAGGGCTGGACCGGTTCGAAGAACTGCAGGGCGCCGGTGGTGCCGAGCGCGAGGAGAACGATCTTGTTGCACACCGGGCAGCCGACCGCGAAGAAGGTGATCAGCCATCCGGCCAGGCCGAGGCGCCCCTCCGCCTTTCCGGGCTCCGCACCGTCCGGATAGGCGACGTAGGTGGCGGTGACGAGGCCGGCCAGGATCGCGCTGAGCAGGAGCACTGGCCAGGACCACATTGTCGGGGGGACCTCGCGGGCGAAAAAGGGCGTGTCGATCAGGTCGGTCGGGATCGCGATCACGAGGACCGTCACGATCGCGCTCAACAGGGCCACGCCCCAACGCCGAGCGGGCCAGCGTCGCAGGGCGTTCCATCCGATTCGCATTTTTATACCCTACGGGGTATTTTCCCGAGTGCCAAGCCCCGTCGCATCCGTCGTCGTCGCCGCCGCAAGCCGGGCCGGAGGAATGATCAAACCCGGGATCGGCGACCTCTCGGCCACCCGATTCGTCACGCTGCCGAGGGGTGACTGCCGGCGCCGATGCGAGCCCAGGACGATCAGGTCGTAGTGCCCGGACGCCGCGCTGAGAGCGATCTGCTCGGCCGCCCCGCCGCTCGCCCGGGCGCTGTGCGGACGCAGGCCCATCGCCGAGAGGGTGCGCACGGCAGCGGCCTGGGCATCTCCGATGATCCGGTCCAGCCGGGCGGCGGATGCGCCGAACGCCGTGTCGTAGTCAAGGGTCGTCAGCAGCGTGACGGAGCTAAGCCGCGCCCCAAACATGGTCGCGGCGGCCACGACGGCATGGGTGGCGGCGTCGGAGCCGTCGATGCCGGCCAGCATCCGAATCCGATCGGTGAGGAGCTGATCGGTGCGAGGCTGATCGGTGATTTCCACCGTCTTGAGAACCGGGATCTGCCGCTCCAGGTAGGCCCCCAGTCCGGCCAGGGCGATCGCGAACGGGCCTGCGGCGACGCCGAGTACGAGCCAGATTACGACGTCGTGGCCCCGCCGGATCATCACCAGCGCCACGGAGAGACCGACCAGGATCCAGCCGACCAGCACAATCATGATGACCTGCCACATGCCGTCAGCATGGGCGGCCTGCGCCCAACCCGCAAGTGCCGGGTCGCACGTGCCCGGCTGCAGGCGGAGATCAGTCCTCGGTGGCGAACCGTTCGACGAAGGCCTTCATCAGGGTGGCCGGCTCGGTGACGACGGATGCGTCGATCGCCGCGATGACCTCGTCCATCCCGTTGGGGTCAAAGTAGCCGAACTCGCGGTAGATGCGGATGCGGGTCAGGATGCCCGCATTGGTCAGTTCCGGATGGAACTGGGTGGCGTAGACGTTGCGTCCCACCCGGAAGGCCTGCACCGGGCAGTCCCGCCCGGTCGCGAGCAGCACGGCGCCGGCCGGCAGGACCGCGCACGCCTCCTTGTGGCCGACGAACGCCTCGAAGGTCGGGATCAGCCGGGCGAACAGTTGGTCGGTCGAACCCTCCTCGGTGAGGGATATCATGGTCGGCCCGGCCTCCTCCGCCCCCTCGCCGTTGAGCGTGCCCTCGAGGTGGCTCGTGAGCAGGCCGATGCCGTAGCAGGCGCCGAGGAACGGGAAGTCCTCGGCCAGGACCCGGTCGAGTAGCTCCCCGAGTTCGCCTTCGATCCGGCGCTGAAGCGCGCTCTTCGTCTCCGGCGGATCGCTCGCGTTGAACGGGCTGCCCCCGACGATGATGCCGGAGTAGTCCGACAGGACGATCGGCGGCATCGGGCCGGCTTCCAGGCGCACGCGCCGGAGCTGGTCAGGCGCCAGTCCCCCGGCCTCGAGAAAACCGGCGTACTCGTCGTCGGCAGCCTCATCTTCGGGACGCGTGGCCAGCAGCAGAAAGGGCTTCACAGCATCATCGTAGCGGTCACCGGCCCGGGCTCAGTGGCAGCCGGATCGTGATCGTGGCGCCCCGCCCCGGAGCGGACGTCGCCCCGATGGTGCCGCCGTGGCTGGTGACGATCTCGCGCACGAGGGCCAGCCCGATCCCGGAGCCCGCCACCTCTTCGGCGGCCCGCCCCCGCCAGAGCCGGTCGAAGATGAACGGCAGCTCATCCGCGGGGATTCCCGGGCCGCTGTCGGCGACCGTGAGCACCGCATGCCCACCGGATCCACTGGATCCACCGGCGCCTTCGACGGTGACCGCGAGGGTGACCTCGTCCCCCGGGCGGCAGTACCGGGCCGCGTTGGCCAGCAGGTTGCCGACCGCCTGGTGCACCCGGTCGGCGTCGGCTCGGACGGATACCGGCCCCGCCAGGTCGAGGATCACGCCCAGTCCCACCGCCCGCAACTGCGGCTCGCGCAGCGAAGCCTCCTCCCGCACCAACCGGGCGAGGTCGACCGGGGCCAGGTGCAGGGACAGGCCCGCCGTCTCGACCGCGGACAGCTCGGCGAGGTCGGCCACCACCCGGCCCAGCCGGAGGGACTGGTCATGCAGACCGGCCAGGCCCTCCGGGGTCGGCTGCACCAGACCGTCACGGAGTTCCTCCAGTCCGGCCTGCAGCGCTGCCAGCGGAGTGCGCAGCTCGTGGGCCACATCGGCCGTCAGATTGCGCCGGTCCCGGTCGGAGCGCACGACCGCGTCGGCCATCCCGTTGAACGCGACGGACAGCTCGCCCAGCTCCCCCGGCGCCGTCCCAGTCACGCGCGCCTGGCGGTCGCCGGCGGTGAACGACCGTGCGGCATCCGTCATTCCGCGGATCGGTCGCACGAGCCGGCGGGTGACCAGCCAGCTCGTACCGATGGCCATGACCAGTGCGACGCCGGCCGCCACGGCGATCCACGCCCAGGCCACGTCGAGCACCCGGGTGCCCGCGGAACCCCCGAAGGCCACCCGGATCGTGCCGACCCGGGTGCCGTCGACCACGATCGGCGCCGTGACGACGACCTGGCCCATGCCCGAACCTGACCCGGACCCGTTGCCCTGGCCGGGCCCGCCGGGGTTCCCGCCGGAGCCGTGTGTGGCGCTCTGCAGCGTCGCTCCGTCCTGATCGAGCACGGCCAGGCGGCCGGAGGCGGCCTCGCCGACGGCCAGTGCACGGCTCAGATCGGCCGTTTCCCAGCCGCCGGCCTGCTGATACGCGTCGGCGGCGGCGGCAGCGGCCGACTGCGCGACCTGTTGATGCTCGGCCGCCTGGGCGACCTGTTCGCCGCGGTCGACCCCGATCAGGGCGGCCGCGGTGAGAACGAGCACCGACGAGACGGCGACCAGGACGAAGGCGAGCAGAAGCCGGCGGCCGAGCGATCCCAGGCCTACACGCGGCCCGGATCCCACGGCGCTCACTGCGGATCCTGGGCGAACCCGAGGCGGTAGCCGACGCCGAGCACGGTCTCCACGACATCTGCCCCGTCGACCCCGAGTTTGCGCCGGAGGTTCTTGATATGCGAGTCGATCGTGCGCTCGTAGCCGGCGTACTCGTAGCCGCGAACCCTGTTCACCAGTTCATAGCGCGAGTAGACCCGGCCCGGGGCGGCAACCACGGCCGCGAGGAGACCCCACTCGGTGGGGGTCAGGTCGAGCAGGGTGTCATCCAACCAGGCCCGGTGTGAGCCCTCATCGATCCGCAGCCTCCGGTTGCCGTAGGTGACCGGGCCGGCCTCCGCGGTCACTCCGCTGTAGCGGTGAAGGACGGCCTGCACCCGCAACACCACCTCATGGGGGCTGAAGGGCTTCGTCACGTAATCGTCCGCGCCCAGCTCGAGCCCGCGGATGCGATCCTCGGTGGTGCTGCGTGCGGTCAGCACGATGACGGGCAGATTGCCCAGGGCATGCACCTCCCGGAGCACGTCGGTCCCGTCGATGTCCGGAAGACCGAGGTCCAGCACAACCAGGTCGGCCGTGGAGAGCAACCGCAGCGCCTCCGCCCCGGACGCGGTCGTGAGCACGGAGAATCCGGCCCGCTCCAGGTAGCGGCGCAGCACGTCTCGTATGTCGCGTTCGTCCTCAACGACCAGCACCGTGGGCATACCTCACCATAACTCCCGGCCGCCCCCGAGCGCCGGATGCCGGCCGGGATCTCCACACCGTCTCCACACGCCTGCCAGAGTCTCTGCACGCCCCTGCGGGAGATTGATCACAGCAACAACAAACTCAGTCAAAGGAGCACACCATGCGCAAGAGAATCATTGCCACCTATATCGCCACCGGCGCTGTGGCCACCGCCCTCATCGCCGCCGGGACCGTCCCCGCGATCGCCCAGAACAGTGATGCGCGAAACGGTGACGGGCAGGGGCCGGGAGCCGGATCGGGAACCAGCACCAGCCAGCCGCACGCCCACTCGGAGATGATGAAGAACGGCCAGGAGAACCACGTCGGAATGGGCGACGGCAACGGCGCCGGCACCGGCATGGGCGCCGGAAATGGCGCCGAGAAGGGCACCGGGAATCGCGGCGCCGGAATGGGCGCCGGCATCGCCGACGTGGCCAGCGGCACCATGACCGACGAGGAGAAGACCGCGATCGCGGCCATGGCCGAGGAGGAGAAGCTGGCGCACGACCTGTACGTCGCCTTCGCCGATCTGTACGACACCCCTGAATTCAGCAGGGTCGCGAAGGCGGAGGTCAAGCACCTGGACGCCGTCCGTACGCTCCTCGAGCGCTACGCCGTGACCGACCCGACCGACGGGATCGAGGCCGGCACGTTCACCACCGACAGCACCCAGAAGCTCTACGACACCCTGCTCGCCGATGGTTCGGCCAGCCAGGATGCCGCGCTCGAGGCCGCACGCACGGTCGAGAAGACCGACATCGCCGATCTCACGGCCGCGCAGGACGGCGTCACCGCCCCGGACGTGCTCGCTGTCTACGAGCACCTGCTCGCGGGTTCCGAGCGCCACCTCGTCGCCTTCGGCGGCTAGGTATCGCACGCGAAAAGCCGCACAGGGTGCCCACTTCGGTGGGCACCCTGTGCGGCTTGGTCGTGGTGCGGTGTCGCTGCTACGGCGTGGTCACGACCGCGAGGCCGGTCGACGAGGCCGCGGCGGAGATGCCGCCGCCGTCCGTGACCGAGGTGTAGCCCAGCTCGGCCAGGCGGGCCGCGGCTGCGGAGGAGCGGTTACCGGACTGGCAGTAGACGAGGTAGTCACCGTCGGTCGGGAGGGGGGCCATCCGGCTGTCGAAGTCAGGAGACTGGACGTCGATGTTGACCGCGCCCTCGAGGTGTCCGGCGGAGAACTCCCCCGGGGTGCGCACGTCGATCACGACGGCGTCGGCGGCCAGGGCCACGGGCGGAGCCGCAGGAGCGGCGGCGGAACAAGCGGTCAGGCCGAACAGGGCGACGGACGCCAGGGCCAGGGCTGCGAAAAAGGTTTTCATGACTCCACCTTATACCCCCGGGGGTATAAGATTCGCCCGGGTTGTCAACCCGCGCCGCACGCAGAAGAGACTGGCCGCCAGTGGTGGCGGTCAGTCTCTCGCGCGCTTTGCTGGCGCGGGGCAGGACTAGTTACAGGTGCAACGCTGCTCGGCGGGAACGCCGGCCATGACACTGTCGACGTGCTCACCGCAGCCGGTCCAGGTGATTTTATTGCAACGGTTGCAACGGATGGGACTGCACATGGTCACTCCTTCATTGATCTAGCGGAAACCCCAGTATACCCCCAGGGGTATCGCCTTCCGCAACTGCCGCGTTGAGGGTCTCCTTGATCGCGCCGTCGACGGCCAGCACGTCGGCCAGACGATCCGCCGACGACGCCAGCTGCCGGTACGCGTCCTCCTCGGCACTTCGCCGGCCGTTCACGTCCTCGTTGGAGAGGTTGAACCTGAAACTGTCCCCGCTCAGCAGGAACTGCCTCATCGCGGGTGCGCTCGCCGCATCCAGTTGGGTCAAACCGGCCAGCTCCTGAGCGGTGACCACGGTCTCGTCCCCCAGCGTGGCAGCGAAACCCGCCTTGGTACTGGCTTCGGCGTAGCGTCCCAGGGCTTGACTGCGCTGCACACTGGAGTTGACGAACGGCACGGAGGCCACGCCCAGGACGAGGCCGATCACCAGCACGCCCAGCCCCACCCAGAAGGCCGGTCCCCGGGTGGGCGGAAGCGGCACGGTGACGTACTCGGCCGGCCCCGGGGCATCCGGGCTGCCGCTGTTCCAGGCACCGTTCGGCCAGGCACCGTCACTCATGGCACCGCACCGTGGAGCGCATCGACGGCCGCAGCCAGTTGCTCCTGCCAGTCGTGCAGGTCGGCGACCGATCCCCGGTACCGGTCGATCAGCGGCGGCAGCTCGCTCTGCACGATGTCGACCGCGCCGGAGGAGTTGTACTGGTCGATGCCGCGATTGAAGCCTTCCACCAGCTCGTTGCGCGCGGACATGTGTTCCTCGGCCGCACGCACAGCCGCCGCCATCGCGGCGGCGACGCCGTCGGTCCGGGCGCTCAGTTCGGCCGCCACCACGCCCGACCCGCTCAGGTCGCCGCGCAACTCCTGGAGCTCGGTCGAGAACACGGCCCTCGTGACGCTGTCGATGTGGTTGGCGGTGGCGAAGCCCGCGCCAGCGACGGCCAGGGCCAGGGCAGCCAGAACCCATACGGTCACGGTCGCCGCACGACCGCTGGAAGGCCGTGTGACCGTGCTGCCCTTCGTTCCGGCCATGACCACTCCACCTCCTCAGCGCGCCTCCCGTGACTGTAGGCCCGCCGATATCCGGGTGCTAGTGCTGCGCCGGCGAGATATTGACGAGCCAGCTCACCCCGAATTTGTCCGTGCACATGCCGAAGCTGTCACCCCAGGGAGCCGGATAGCGCGGCATGGTGATCGCGCGGAATCTTACGCTGGCTTCATGGAAGCCTCAAGGAAGACACAGACAACCGGGATGTCGACGCGACCGATTCTGACCCTCACCGTGAACCCGGCCCTCGACGTGAGCACCTCGACCGAGCGGGTGGTCAGCGAACACAAGCTGCGCTGCGGCGCTTCGCGCCTGGACCCGGGCGGCGGAGGGATGAACGTCGCCCGGGTGGTGCAACGGCTGGGCGGTCAGGCCCTGGCTGTGTACACCGCGGGCGGACCCACCGGGGAAGCGTATCGCCGCCTGATCGAGGCCGAGCACATTCCGACCCTGGTCGTGCCGATCTCCGGCAGCACCCGGGAAGACTTCACCGTCGATGAGACCACCACGGGCAAGCAGTTCCGTTTCGTGCTGGAGGGCCCCGAACTCGGCGAAGCCGAGTGGCGCGCCTGTCTGGCACTCGTCGAGGCGGCGATTCCGGTGAACGGTTTCGTGGTCGCCAGCGGCAGCCTGCCTCCCGGCGTGCCGGACGATTTCTACGCCCGGGTTGCCCGCCTGGCGCACCAGCGGGATGCCCGGTGCATCGTGGATGCGTCCGGGGACGCTCTCGCCGAAGCCCTCGCCGAAGGGGTGTACCTGGTCAAGCCGAGCCGGCGGGAGCTGGGCGAGTATGCCGGTGCCACGCTCGAGAGCGAGGAGAGCCAGGTCGACGTGGCCTCCACCTTGGTCGGCCGAGGGGCCGCGGAACTCGTGGCCCTGACACTCGGCGGGGCAGGGGCCGTGCTGGCATCGGCCGCGGGCGTCATGCGGTTGCCGGTGCCCCGCGTGCAGGTGCAGAGCACGGTCGGCGCGGGCGACAGCTTCCTGGGCGCCTTCGTGCTGCGCATCGCGCAGGGCCACCCGGTCGAGGCAGCCTTCCGGGCCGGCGTCGCGGCCGGCAGCGCGACGGCGATGACGCCGGCCACGGAGCTATGCCGCCGAGCGGACGTGGAACGGCTGGAAGCCGAACTCGAAGGGCTCATGGCGTAGGACAGCACTGCGCAGGACAACACGGATGACGCAGGAAGTACAGTTGCGAGCATGAAGCTCACCGCCATCGACCCGCCCGGTCGCAGCTTTTCCCGTTGGCTCACAGACGAGGAGGTCGGTCAGGTCCTCGCCCACGACCGTGGCTGGCGGCTCGCTCCCGACGGAAGCGTGATGGCCGGCACGCTCCGTAAGACCCGTATCGCCCCCTCCCTCACCGTTCTGGGTGCAGCCGCGATCCGACATCGCTGGACCAGCCGGGCCGCCGCACCGGGCAGCGACGGCAGCGGTCCGACCCACATCATGTGGGGCGTGTTCAACGCCCGCACCGACGCGGATATCGCGGCCGCGGTCGGCGCGTGAGCGCCCGGCCCGCAGCCGCCGTGACGGCCCCGGCTTCCCTCCCCCGCACGACCGCCCGGCTCATCCTCGGCGCGTTCCTCCTGCTCGCCGGGATCAGCCACCTGACCTGGAACAGAACGGCGTTCCTGGCCCAGGTACCCCAGTGGGTTCCCACGGATGGGGACTTCGTCGTGGTCGCGTCCGGGATCGTCGAGATCGTTCTCGGCATCGCGCTGCTGACGCTGGCCAGGCGACGGGCGCAGGTCGGTTGGATCGTGGCCGCGTTCTTCGTGGCGATCTTCCCCGGCAACATCTCCCAGTTCGTGACCGGCACGGATTCCTTCGGTCTGGATTCCGACCTCGGCCGCGGCATCCGGCTGGCGTTCCAGCCGCTGCTGGTGCTCTGGGCCCTGTGGTGCACCGGCGCCTGGCGCGCCTGGCGGGCGAGCCGACGGGGCTGAGGCCGTTGCCCCGAGGAATCTGACCCAAGGAATCCTCCGATAGGGTGGCCATATGGGGGCCAATCTGTTCAGCCGCGTCGTCGGTCTTGCCGTTGCCGTGATCGCCGGCGGCGCCGCGCTCCTGCTCTGGTTCGCGGTCGCTTCGACCGATCCGTCGGAAGGCCCGCCCCCGACCACCCATTCCCTCCGCGGGATCTGGGGCCTGTTCTACGACCTGGAGGCGCCGACCGGTCGCGTCCTGACCGCCGCCATTGCCCTGGCGCTCCTGTTCGCGGCGGGAATCGGCCTGCTGGAGCGGCTGACGGCGAGAAAGTCACATCGCTCAACGAATCGTCGGATCACTCCGCTCGCACCCAAACTCCTCATGGCGTCGACCCGGGGCAGTTCGCCGGCCCGGTGACCGTGACGGTACTCATCCCCGCGCACAATGAAGAAGCGTTGTTGCCGGCGACGCTCTCCGCACTTCTCGCTCAGTCGCACCAGCCCGATCGGGTGATCGTCGTTGCCGACAATTGCACCGATTCGACGGTCGCCATCGCCCGGGCTCACGAGGTCGAGGTTTTCGAATCGGTGGGAAACACCGAGAAGAAGGCCGGCGCGCTGAACCAGATCCTGAAACAGCTGCTTCCCCTGCAACGCGACAACGACGTCATCATGGTGCTGGACGCCGACACCAGGCTCGATGACGGATTTCTGGCCGCCGCGGTCGACCGCCTCACCGATGACCGAGCCCTCATGGCCATCGGGGGCCTCTTCTACGGGGAAGAGGGTTTCGGGCTGCTCGGCCAGCTCCAGCGCAACGAATACATTCGCTACTCACGCCAGATCCGGCATCGACGCGGCCACGTCTTCGTGCTCACCGGCACCGCGTCCCTGTTCCGCCCGGCCGCGCTGCGGGCGGTGGCGGAGAATCGGAGCGTCACGATCCCTGGAAAACTGGAGGACGTCTACGACACGGCCGCGCTCACGGAGGACAACGAGCTCACGATCGCACTCAGATCACTCGGCGCGCTGATCATTTCTCCCGCCCGGTGCACGGTCGTCACCGAACTGATGCCCGACTTGCGCACCCTGTGGGCGCAACGACTGCGGTGGCAGCGCGGGGCCCTGGAAAACCTCGGGGCCAACACCTTGACGCCGCCCACGTTCCGCTACTGGGCCCAACAGTTGGGCATCGGCTACAGCGTCATCGCGCTGTCCTCGTTCATGTTCCTCCTGCTGCTGACGGCGCTGTCCGTGGACGCGATGGTGGTGTTCCCCTTCTGGCTGGGGGTGGGCTCGCTCTTCATCGTTGAACGCGTCGTTTCCGTGTGGCGGGAAGGGTGGCGGGGGCGCCTCCTGGCCGCAACCCTGTTCCCGGAACTCCTCTTTGATATGTTCCTCGATGCCGTGTACGTCAAGGGCATCCTCGACATCACGTTCGGCCGTCAGGCACGCTGGGGAAACGGCGACGGTCTCACTGCGACGACACCGGGAAGAAGATCTCATGCACGCTGACCTCAGGGCTCCGACCGGGATTCTCCTGCCCGAGACCTTCCTGCAGACCGACTTCTTCGCCGTCCTGGCCACGTCTGTGGCGATCAATACCGTGATGTATGCGGTGCTGGCCGTCGCGAAGATCCTGCCCAGGATCTACCTCATCGATTGGCTGCCGAGCCACAATCGCCGATCCGAGACGCGCAGCATCTACCCGGACGCGCACGAACGACGCTAGTAGTCGCTCTCGGCGGCGCCGGTCGCCACGCCGTGGTTCAGCGCCAGCACCGCGAGGTCGATCTGCACGAACATCTCGGTGCGTTCGGCGCGCTCCCGTTCGTAGTCGGGATCCCGCGAGTCGATGGCGAGCCGGATCAGGCGGGCAGAGAGGGCGGCGCTGATCTCGTCGCTGGCCACATGCTGGGCGCGTTCGACGATGCGGGCGACCTGCTCGTCGTCCTCGGCCACGTGCATCAGGGCGAGGGCGAGCTTCTTGTGCACGCGCCGCCGGAGGGCCAGCTGGCTGATGTCGTGTCGCTGGTCGGCGGTGATGTCGGCCGACCACCGGGCCTTGGTGAGTGTCTTCCGGAGATGGCCGACGCGCAGCCCGTATTCCTCGTTCTGATGAGCGACCAGGGTCAGCTCTTTGCGGGCGGCGGCCGCGTAGACCGCCGGGTCGTAGTCGAGGTTGTCGCGGAGCGCGCCGACGATGATGTCGTTCTTCACGGCCATGCCCACGGCGGAAAGCGCGATCAGCAGGCCTTCTTCGACGATTCGCTTGATGGGAGGCAGGGCGGCACTCACTTTCTGGTGCATGACTCCCCAAAATTCTAGTCGTGCGATACTGGCCGCGAAAACGCGGCAGCGCCCGAATGCAGATGGAGACGTGATGACCACCACCCCGCTCAGACACCCGATCGGCCAGGTATCCGTTCCCGGCCAGGTCTTCCTGATGGGCGACTCGAGCGGCGTCGGCAACCCCGGGGACGGGGAGTGGCCGGTGCACCCCGTCCGGGTCGACGGTTTCGAGCTGGACGCCACCTCCGTGACCGACTCGGCCTTCGCGGCCTTCGTCGCCGACACCGGCTTCCGCACCGAGTCGGAGGTGTTCGGCTACTCGGCCGTCTTCCACCTCGCCCTCGCGGCGGAGCTGGAGGATATCCTGGGCCGGGCGCGGCTGCCGACCGAGGCCGAATGGGAGTGCGCCTCCCGCGGCGGCCTCGAGGGGCGCCTGTACCCCTGGGGCGACGAGTAAGGCGACCGGTACCGGTGCAACACCTGGCAGGGCGAGTTCCCCGCGGTCAACACCCGAGCGGACGGCTGGCTGACCACCGCGCCGGTGCGGGAATTCGAGCCGAACCCGTACGACGTCTGGCAGAGCGTCGGAAACGTGTGGGAGTGGTGCTCCGACTGGTGGGACGCCAACTTCTACGCGCACTCCCCC
Source organism: Cryobacterium sp. TMT2-10 (assembly GCF_004403075.1). Lineage (NCBI taxonomy): Bacteria > Bacillati > Actinomycetota > Actinomycetes > Micrococcales > Microbacteriaceae > Cryobacterium > Cryobacterium sp. TMT2-10. Next base: position 72,173 of record NZ_SOGW01000072.1, read on the forward strand.
GGCAAGAACCCGACCGGCCCAGCCGCCGGCCGCCAACGCATCATGCGCGGCGGCTCCTTCCTGTGCCACGACTCCTACTGCAACCGTTATCGCAACTCCGCCCGGGCCTCCAACACCCCCGACTCGGCCGCCGCGAACATCGGGTTTCGCACGGTGAGCCTGGCTTAGGCCACCGGCGAGGACAGCACCGGCGAAGACAGCGGGGTGACGTACGAATATCCCGTGCTGTTGTTCTTGGTCATCGACAGCACCAGCTCCATGTGCGGCTCGAGGGCGGTGACCTTGTCGAGCGGGGAACCGATGATGAGCTGGAAGCCCAGCCCCTTCCAGGCGGCCACGGCCCGGCCCGCGAACTCCGAGTCCGATTTGACGAACCCCTCGTCGAGGAAGACCGGAGCGAAACGCGGCCGGGTGCGGCTCTCGTCGCCCAGCTGGAACCGCAGCGCCGCCCCGACGACGAAGGCCACGAGCTCCTGGGATTCCCCGCCGCTCTTGCCGCCGAGGGACGAGTAGGTGCTGACTTCGGTGCCGTCGGGCGTGATCCGGACCGCGGTGATCTCCACGTGCTTGCGCACATCGAGCAGTAGGTCGCGCTGGGCGGCGGCCCTGGAACCCGCATCGGACCGGCGGATCAGGTGCATGAAGGCCTGCAGCCGCTTGAAGCGGCTCTCGGTCTGATCGTCGGTGAACTCTTCCGTCGCGCCGGAGGAGAGGACCTTGAGCTCCTTCCGGAACGCGGTCGCGTCATCTCGGTGCAGGCGGCGCAGGGCGATCTTCAGCCGGTCGCGCCCGGCGCCGAAGGGCAGCGTCGTGAGGATCTCGTTGATCGGACGGAGCCGGTCCTCGATCTCCTCGATGGAGGTGTTGAACGCCCCCGCCAGCGGAACGAGGTCCTGGCCGCTCCACAGGGACAGGCGCCGCTTCCACTCCTGGCGCCGCTCGTGCAGGCCCAGCGTGTAGACGGCGTCGAGGATGTCGCGGTAGCTCGTGTACGAGTCCAGCGAGACGCCGATGTTCGGGTCCGGCCAACGACTCTGGAAGGTCTCGAAGATGCCGACCAGGGTGGTGCGGGCGCTCGTGGCGCTGTCGCGATCCTGGCTGGACTGTTCGGTCAGCCGGTCGCGGAGACGCCGGACGCCGCCGTCGAATGCGGCGAGGTCGCTCCGGTCACCGACCATGGCGAACTGGGCGTCGAGGTGGGCGGCATGCTCCTCCGACAGGGACACGGACTGCTCACGTTCGATCCGGTCCAGCCGGTTGCTGACCGCGTCCTGCCGGTCCACGAGGCGCCCCTGTTCGGCCACGAGGCCCTGGCCGTCACGGTCGGCGGCGTGCTTATCCTTCTGGGCGCTCTCCAGCTCGACCGACAGCCTCTGCTCCTCGTCTTTGAGGGCACGCAGAACGTCGCTGTCGGCCAGGACGCGTTCACGTTCGGCCTCCTTGTCCTGGATGCGGGCCTCCGCGCCCGGCACGTCGATGGCCGGCCACACGCTGTCGATGATGTACTGGTGGGCGCCCTTCCTGCCGCGCAGGTCCGCGATGCGGTTGGCCACAACGGATGCCTCGCGCGCAAGGGAATCGGCGTTCGCGCTCAGCCGCAGCAGATCCTCGTCGATGTCGTGCAGGCGAGCCCGGCTGGAGAAGCCGATGATGGACTTCTGGTCGCTGTTCCAGCCGTGGGCGCCCCGCTTGCCGTTGCGGGTTTGCCCGCTCGGGGTGACCCGGGGGCCGTCGCCGAACAGGCCGGCCGGGGTCTCGACACACAGCGCGTCGAGGTTCTCGGACTGCACCCGGTCCTGCACCCAGCCGCTGAACGGCGAGTCCTTGAACACGAGCTTGCCGGAGACGTAACGGTCGTCGCCGGCGATGTCCTGGTGCGGCCGGAGCGCCACCCCTTCGAAGTGGATCCGCACCGGGATGCTCAGCGGGTCGATGGCCCGACTCAGGGAGGCCAGGCGAGTCTCGTCAACGAGCATGACGCGCACGACGGAGGACAGGGTCACCTCGGCGGCCTGGCGCCACTCGTCCTCGCCGGGGGCGATGTCGACGAGTTCGGCCACGAACGGCAGGTCTTCGACCGGGATCCCCGCGGCCTCCGCGATCATCAGGCGGGCGTTGTGCAGATGCTGGGGAACCAGGCTCGCCCGCCCGCTCAGGAATCCGTGTTCCTGCTTCAGGGTGCGGATCTGGCTTTCCACCGGGTAGGCCTCCCGCTGGAGCAGCACCCGTTTGGCCTCGAGGCTCGCCTCGGTCGTGGCGAACTGGGCGAGGAAGAGGTCGGCGATGCCCTGGGCTTCGACGAATTCGTCGTGCGAGGGAATGGCCACGTTCAGGAGCCGGATGCGCTCGTCGAACTTCGCCCGGTCGCCGGCCACGTCGTCGCGTTTGTCGGACAGCCGGGCGAGGTCGTTCTGCAGGCGCAGCAGCACGTCGCCGCCGTTGGCTCGCTGCTGGTCCTGGATCTTGGCGACCCGGCCCTTCAACTCGGTCTCGGCATCCCGTGCCCGGGTCGCCTGCTCCTGGTTGTCGCGGCGCTCCGCCCGGTTGGCGTCGGCGGCGGCTTCGAGCAGGACCTGCTCGGTCTGGAGCTGCCAGAGCACGAAGGGCGTGTCCCCGGAGCGGTGCACCCCGAAGACGTCGATCAGGTCGGCCTGGCCGTTCGCCGTCTCGTAGTCGCTGTGCAGGTCGGGCAGCCGCTCCAGCACCCTGGCCTTCTGCGCCTCCGTGACCATGGCCCCGTAGGACCGTTCCAGGTCTTCGAAGTGGTCGACGGCCTTTTCGGCTGCGGCGAAGGTGGCCGGTTCTTCCAGGACCATGGACTTGTAGAGCCCGTCGACCGTTTTGACCTGCTGCCCGGCCTGGATGCGCGCAAGCAGGCGGAGGGCCTTGCCGCCCTCGCCGTTGGCGCCGATGCCCAGCCGGGTGTAGAGGGTCTGGGCGAACGCCGCATAGGTGTCGAAGACATCCATCTCCGGGAACCGGGTCTTCAGCGCCCGCTTGTCGAACCGCGACTCGGTCACGCCGGCCAGGTCGCGCAGGTCGAGATAGCCGTCCGTGGTGGCCATCTTCATCGTGATATCGGCGAATCTGCTCGCTCCGCGGGGAACGAAATAGGCCCGCAGCACGGTGAAACGGCGGTGGTTGTCGTCGATGAACGTCATCGACACGGCCCCCCAGGTGGACTCGTTGGCGCCGCGAAGCACCTGGTCCTGCATCTCCCCCGTGCCCGCCTCCCGGTTGGAGTCGGTCTTGCCCTTCAGGTAGGTCATCAGGTTGCGCTGGTCGACGCTGCGGGCGCGCCCGGAGCCGGCGTCGTTCGAGGCGCCGTTGAAGGGGGTGTCGGAGGGCATCATCAGTGCCAGATACGCGTCGAGCAGGCTGCTCTTGCCGGTGCCGGACGCGCCGGAGACGAGCGTGGCGGTGGGGGCGAAGGTGATCTCGTGGTGGCCCTGGAATCCGCCCCAGTTGACCATCTGGAACGAGTCGGCGCGCCACTGGGTGGTGCCCTCGGTGAGGCCGTCGGCGTAGAACAGCGGGGAATCGGTCATGAGGTGGCCTCCACCCGGGCGTCGGTCAGGATCTCGGGCAGGGTCTCGGTCAGGTCGGTGGAGTCGGCCGACGGATCGAATTCGGCGTCCAGGGCGTTCTGCGCCACCAGCCATTCGAGCAATTCGTTCAGCCGCTCCACCGGCAGCAGCACCTCGATCACGGCCGAGATGCGGAACCGGTCAGGGTCGCTGGTCTTCAGCAGCACCCGAGCCTTCGCGAGGCTGTCCACCGCGGCCGCGGCCTTGCGGGCGTCGCCCGAGCGGTCGGTGGCGTGCTCGGGGCGGAAATGGGCGACATTCTCGACCAGGTTGTCCCGATCCACGATCACGATCTCGTGGCCGTTGGCGCGCTCGCTGCGGAACCGCTGGCGCAGCAGCACCAGCAGGATCGTTTCCTCCCGCGTGTACGACACGTCGTGCAGGAGGGTCGGGAAACGGTCGCCGCCCTCGGACACGGCCTGCCGTTTGAAGGCCACCTCGTAGTGCAGGTCCACGTGCAGGTCGAGGAAGACGTCGTTCAGACGCGACTTGAGCAGCTTCCGAGACGCCAGCAGCGTCTGCCATTCCGCCGGCTGCAGGGCCGCGGAGATGTAGCGGTGCTTCATCAGCAGCACCAGCGTGCGGCGCTGCTCGACGGTGAGCCCACCCTCGTCGCCCTCGAACAGCGAGAAGCTGCGCGCCTCCTCCTCCGGGGCAAGGTCAGTGTCGTCGGTCAGCTCAGTCGTCATTGTCAGATCCATAGTTCAGGGCGGACAGCGCCGCGGTTTCGTCCTCGTTCAAAATGATGCGCGGCACGTCGAAGCTGCGGCTGGAGCCGTCGGGCCGCACCGTCTCGAACCGTTCGAGGGTCACGGCGCGGCTGACCGCGTCGATCTGGGTGGCGATCTGCAGCATCCCCAGGATTTCGACCGGGCGACGCAGGTTCGGGTCCAGGTCGTTGAAAGCGTCGCCGACGGATGCCGCGTCCCCGGTGCTGAAGGCCGTCACGATGGCGTCGCGCAGCTCCCCCAGCAGCGGGCCGCCCTGCTTGCGCATGTCGTCCAGGCTCGGCGGCGGCGGGGCATCCTCGGAGACGTCGACCAGGGCCGGCGGCGGCAGGTGCGCGCCGGGGTCGTAGAACCGTTCCCTGAGGTGCTCGACGTCGAGCGTGCCCGGCATGAGTTCGGCGGTCACCGTGGACCGGGGCCCGGCGGACTGCATCCAGGTGGCGAGCTCCTTGTTGATCTCCCGCAGCAGGCGTTCCAGTTCGCGGTCCTTGACCACGTCGTGGTTGACGATGTGTTCCCGCAGGGTGGTCGTCAGCCCGTTGCGCTGGGTCAGGACGTCATCGATCCCCTTGCGGATCAGTCGCACGGTTCCCATGAAGCCGATCCGGTCGTTCTTCGTGAGCGAGAGGGCGAAGGGGTGCAGCAGGATCGTCTCGAGGTCGGTCTTCAGTTCCAGGAGCAGCTCATCGTTGCGCAGCAGGGTGAAGGCCCCCTCGAAGGCGCGACCCTCCGGGGTCGAGGACATCAGGGCATCCGTCTTGGACAGGTACTCGTCGAGCACCTCGCTGATCGGGCGCTCCTCGCCGCGGAAGTCGTTCACGATCTGCCGGTGCATGGCGGCGACCGACTCCTCAACCCGCTTGAAGTCGCTGGGCAGCTGGTTGATCAGGTCGATCAGGTTCGCGTACCCCTCGAACATCTGCTCGTTCGACACGGCCGCGATCTCCCCGCCGGCGGCGAGGCGGTCCCGTTCGCTCGTCCTCTCGGCGATCTCCTGGTCGAGCCGGCGGATGCGTTCGTCCCGGTCGGGGTTGGCCTGCGTGGCGCGGTGGCGCACGGTGTCGACGATCGTGGTCAGGCGGGACTCGCTGATCAGGGCTCGATCCCGCGACAGGCTGTCGACCAGGAGCAGCGCTTCGAGCGCGTGCGAGGTGAGGGAGTAGTGTTCCTCGTCGCCCTCGCCGGTCTCACGGTAGAGCCACTGGTCGTTCATCCACTGCACGCAGAGGGCACGGCCGTTTCGGCCGGGGACGTCGCTGCCGACCGAGCGCAGGTCGGCCAGGTAGGCGTCGACCTGGGTGTGCAGCAGGTCGGCCTGCACGCTGCGCCGGTCCCGGCTGAAGGAGGATTTGAAGACGGCAAGCACGAACGGCGCCCACTTGCGGTCCAGCAGGCGCAGGGTGGGTTTGTCGAATGCTTCGCGCACCCGCGCCAGTTCGCCCGCGATTTCGCTCATGGTGGAGGTTCCTTTCTCGGGCCTCCTCAACCGTAGTCGCACCGGCCCGCCGGTCGGCACGCCGGGCGCTGCTACGCGCCCGGCGTGAGACCGCGGAACCCGCGCAGGCGCAGGCTGTTGCTCACCACGAAGACCGACGACAGGGCCATGGCGCCGCCCGCGATCAGGGGATTCAGCAGCCCCAGCATGGCCAGCGGGATCGCGGCCACGTTGTAGGCGAACGCCCAGAACAGGTTGGCCTTGATCGTGGCGAGGGTGCGCCGGGACAGCCGGATGGCGTCGGCCGCCGCGATCAGGTCGCTCCTGACCAGGGTCAGGTCGCTGGCCTCGATGGCGACATCGGTTCCGGTTCCCATCGCGATGCCAAGGTCGGCGGTGGCCAGGGCCACCGCGTCGTTGACGCCGTCGCCCACCATCGCGACGACGCGTCCCTCACCCTGCAGGGCCCGGATGATCTCTGCTTTCTCGGCCGGGAGCACACCGGCGCGGACGTCCGTGATGCCGACCTCGGCGGCAACGGAGGCCGCGACGGTCTCGTTGTCGCCGGTGAGCAGCACGGGTCGGAGGCCGAGACGCCGGAACTCCGCGATCGCGGCGGCACTGGTGTTCTTGACTACGTCGGACACGGCCACGATCCCACGCGCCTTGCCGTCCCAGGCCACGGCGACCGCGGTGCGGCCCTGGCCCTCGACGACGGCGAGCGCGGCGCGGAGCTCGGAGGGGAGGGTGATGGCCCACTGCTCGGTCAGCCAGCGCGGCCGCCCGACCAGCACGACCCGTCCCTCGATCAGCGCCTGCACGCCGAGCCCGTCGGTCGAGGCGAACGATTCGGGGGCCGGCAGCGCTCCGACCCGGTCGCGAGCACCGGACACGATGGCCTGGGCGATCGGATGCTCTGACCCGGTCTCCGCTGCTCCGGCGAGCGTGAGCAGTTCCTTCTCGTCGACGCCAGCCACGGGCACGGCCGCGACGAGCGTCATCCGGCCGGTCGTGACCGTGCCCGTCTTGTCCAGCACGATGGTGTCGACCCGGCGGGTCGATTCGAGGATCTGCGGCCCCTTGATCAGGATGCCCAGCTGGGCACCGCGCCCGGTGCCCACCAGCAGGGCGGTCGGGGTGGCCAGTCCGAGCGCGCACGGGCACGCGATGATCAGGGTCGCCACGGCCGCGGTGAACGCCACCACGGTGCCCGCGCCGAGCAGGAGCCACGCGACCAGGGTGGCCAGGGACAGCGCGATCACGATCGGCACGAAGATGGCCGAGACCCGGTCGGCGAGGCGCTGCACCTCGGCCTTGCCGGTCTGGGCCTGCTCGACCAAGCGGCCCAGCTGGGCGAGCTGGGTGTCCGCGCCGATGCGGGTGGCCCGCACGACCAGGCGGCCGCCCGAGTTCAGGGTGGCGCCGACGACGGCGTCGCCGGGGCCCACCTCGACCGGCACGGACTCGCCGGTGAGCATGCTGGCGTCGATCGCCGAGTTGCCGTCGACGACGGTGCCGTCCGTGGCGATCTTCTCGCCCGGACGCACCACGAACAGGTCGCCGACGACCAGGGACGAGGTCGGCACGGTGATCTCGTGGCCGTCCCGCAGGAGGGTCGTCTCCTTCGCCCCGAGTTCGAGCAGGGCCGTGAGTGCCGCGCCGGACTGTTTCTTTGCCCGAGCCTCGAAGTAGCGCCCGGCCAGGATGAACACGGTGACGGCGGAGGCGACCTCGAGGTAGATCTCGTCCGCTCCCCCACCCGGGCTCGCGGTGAAGCTGAAGGTCATGGTCATGCCGGGCATGCCGGCCATGCCGAAGAACAGGGCGTACAGGGACCAGCCGAGCGCGGCGAGCACGCCGATGCTGATCAGGGTGTCCATCGTCGCCGCGCCGTGGCGCAGGTTGGCCCACGCTGCGCGGTGGAACGGCCAGGCTCCCCAGACCGCGACCGGAGCCGCAAGGGTGAGGGCCAGCCACTGCCAGTTCGTGAACTGCAGCACCGGGATCATCGACATCAGCACGACCGGCGCGGCCAGGACACTGGACAGGATCAGCCGCCGGCGCAGGGCGGCCACCTCGAGGTCCTGCGCGGTGGGGGCTCCGGGAGCGTCGGGCTGCTCTGCCTGCGGCGGCCGCGGTCGGGCGGCGGTGTACCCGGTCTCCTCGATCACGGCGATGGCCTGGTCGACCGTGGTGCCTTCCGGTACGAAGAGGCTGGCCTTCTCGGTGGCGTAGTTGACCGACGCCTCGACGCCGGGCATGCGGTTCAGCTTCTTCTCGATCCGGGCCGCGCAGGACGCGCAGGTCATGCCCCCGACAAGGAGGTCGACCTGTTCACCGCGCGCCGGGCTCGAACCGGCTGGACGTGGACCAGCGGGGATCGGACCGGCAGGGATCGGACCGGCCGGTGTCGGACTCACGGGGACAGTGCTCACGGCGTCAGCTCAGACGGATTCTGAGACGAGCTCGTAGCCTGCCTCATCGATGGCGGCGGCGACGGCGGCGGGATCGAGCGGACCTGTGCTGGCGACGGTGACCAGGGAGACGCCACCCGCCACGAGGTCCACGTCCACGCTCTCGGCGCCGCCGAGCTTCGACAGTTCTGCGGTCACGGCGGCGACGCAGTGCGAGCAGGTCATGCCCGAGACATGGAGAGCGGTGGTCGTCGCGTCGTTCTGCTGGGTATTCTGCTGGGTTGTGAACATGGTTCAACTATACCCCCAGGGGGTACTGGCGGAATGAGAATCCGAGCGACCCTGGATCCGCTGCGTGGCTTTGTCCGTGTGAGACTGACAGCCAGGACTCGTGAAGGAGCAACACAGTGGACGACCCGCGCGCCAAAATGGAGGGCAACAACCTCCTCAATCTCGGAGCACCGCACCTCGACTGGTCGAAGACCCCCGGTCGCAGGCCCGGATTCTGGCTGTCTGCGGCCAGCGTCGTGCTCGCCGTCCTGCTCCCGTTCCCGGCCGCCATCGCCGCCGGGCTGGGTCTGTCGTTCGCGATGCAGGCATTCCAGGTGATTCCAGCGGGCGCCCGCGGGCGTGGGCTGGTGATCACGTCCCTGGCTCTGGCTTCGGCGACGATCCTGGTGGTCGTGGCCCGGACGATCGCAGCGATTCTCTTCTAGAACGCCTGCTCAGAAGGGCGGTGGGTCGACGTCCGCAGCGGGCTCCACAGGTTCGAACGGGACCGCCGGATCCGACCGGTAGTTCAAACCGCTCGGCGCCGTCCAGTCCAGCACTCCCCCGGCTTGCTGGGTCACCGTCCAGTTCGTCTGCGTCTTCAACCGATGATCCGGAGCACACAGGCACGCCAGATTGTCGTAACGGGTCTCCCCGGTGTGCTGCCACTCGTGACCGTGATCCACCTGGGCCCGCACCGCCGGCCGGGTGCAGCCCGGGAACCGGCAGGTCCCGTCCCGGATCTCGATCAGCCGCCGCAGGTCTTTCGGGACCCGGTACTGATCCCGGCCCACCGAGAGCATCACCCCCGTCTCCGGATGAACCAGGATCCGCGTGAAACTCGGCGCCCCCGCCGCCAGCAACCGGGCCGTCTCCGGATCGATCGGACCGTACCCCTCCAGCAGCCCCGGTTCCTCACTCTTGCCCAGCAGAGTCAGAACCGGCACGGTCACGTTCACCGTGGCCCGCACACCCCGGCCGAGGCCCGCCGGCGTCACCCCGTCGACCATCAGGTCCGCGAACACATCCGCCCGCAACTGCGCCAGGGTGCGCTCCTCGTCCAGCCCCTGCAGGCTCGCCGCCATGTCGCTCACCCGGGTGAATATGGCCTGAGCCACCGGCATCGGCTGATAACTGTGCAGCCAGCCCATGCCGTCCTGCGCGGGCTCGAGCACCAGAACCCGGTCGGCCTCGCACTTTCGCCGGCGCACCGTGATCGACTCCGGATGCGTCCGTTCCCGCACCCTTCGGGCCACCCGGTCGAACTGAGCCACCGTCACCCGCTCCGCGACCGGAAGCACCTCGGCCTCGAAACTCGCCCCGGCCTCCTCGGGCAGTGAATTGGCCTGCTCGATCAGCACCCGGGCATGCGCGTAACTGATCCGGCCGGCCGACAGAGCGTCCCGGGTCGCCATGAACGCCCCCGAGAGGGCCTCGCTCTTTGCGAGAAGATTCGACGCGGCCGCCTGCGACACGTGGAGCGCGCAGGCCAACTCGGCGATCGCCGTGCGATGGGCGATCTCGAGCGCATCCCACCTTGACCCCAGCACACCCGCCGAGACCGCTGAATGCGGGCGGCCGACCTCGTCGTCAGCGTCGTCAGCGTCGTCAGCGGTCACACCGTGCTCGACCGACCGCGCGACCAGAGCGCGCCGGGTCCGCTCACGCTCCGCGTTCGCCTCGGTCTCGAAACACCAGGACCGCACGCGCTCCACCGCCTCGGCCCGCGCCGCGGACACGGATGCCAGCAGTCGATCGGCGGCCGCGGCCGCCCCGACCAACTCGGCCAGCATGCCGACCCGGCGGTCGAGGAACCGCAGTTCGCCCGCAGCCGGGCCGGCTGCCTGCAGACCGGTTGCGTACAAACCGGCATCGTCGAATTCCTCAACGTCAAAGAAGGCCTCGGCGTCGAACTCGAAGCCAGGACCGCCGGCGCTGTTCCGGAACGCCGGGCCGGTCAGGGTGTCGAACGCGGCCAGGGCGTCCAGCGTCGTGGTGCTCTCATTTCTGAGGTTCTCCATGCGACCAGAATATCACGATCCAGAACACAGGTGTGAAATAATGTCAACTATTTACCGCTTAGTTTAGAACTGAACGACGATACTTTCACTCGGCGTCATCCCGGATCAGCGCGGCGAGCGCAGCCGGCCCACCGCCGGCAGGAAGCGTCCGATGTGGGCGCCGTACGCGGCGTAGTCCGGATGCTCGGCCACCAGCATCCGTTCCTCCCACCGGGCCTTGCCGGCCAGGAGCAGCAGGAGGGCAACCCAGGCCACCAGGTGCCCGACCGAGGCGCCGATCAGTGCAAGACCAAGCGCGCCCGCGATGAGTCCGGCATAGATCGGGCTCCGCATGAGCCCGTAGACGCCGGTGGTGACCAGGGGCGCGTGTTCACGCGGGACCGGGCTGGCCGTCAGCGCCGGACCGAGACCGACCACGCCCAGCACGGCCAGAACCGCGCCGGCCAGGCAGAGCGCGGCCGAGGCCACGGCGACGACAACGGTGACCGGCCACAGAGAACCGTGGGGCAGGAACGCCAGCGCCGCGAGCAGCACGAATTGTGCGGACACCAGGCCGACCGCGAGCGCGCGTTTCATGATTCGAGGCTCCGCCCGCGGGGTGCGTGCGGGCGCTATTGAGCGGGGCCGACCCGCGCTAGGTTCATGTCATCGACTGGCCGACGAACGGAAGAGAGTGCCGACGTGGACTCGCAACAGATGCCCCTGCTGATCGCGGTGCTCGCCGCCCTGGTCGACCTGGCGATCCGAATCGCCGCCATCATCGTCATACCGCGCAATCGGAAGCCGACCGCGGCGATGGCCTGGCTGCTGGCGATCTTCCTGATCCCCTTCGTCGGCATTCTGTTCTTCCTGCTCCTGGGCAGCTCCAAACTGCCGAAGAAAAGGATGGAGAAACAGGCCGAGATCAACAGGTCGATCGCCGACAGTGTCGCGGGCATGGACCTCACGGACGGCAGGACCGAGTGGCCGGACTGGTTCGCATCGGTGGTCACCCTCAACACCGGCCTCGGCGCCGTGCCACTCGTCGGCGGCAACACTGCGCACCTGATCGGCGACTACCGGGCCTCCATCGCCGCCATGACCGCCGAGATCGACGCCGCCACGACGTTCGTGCACGTGCAGTACTACATCGTGTCCCTGGACGACACGACGAAGGACTTCTTCGCCGCGATGGAGGCGGCCGTCAAGCGTGGGGTGACGGTTCGCCTCCTGGCGGACCACATCGCCTCGATCCGCACGGTCGGCCATGCGGCGACGTTCGCCGAGCTCGACCGAATCGGGGTGATGTGGAGCTTCATGCTGCCGGTGCAGCCGTTCAAGGGCAAATACCAGCGGCCCGACCTGCGCAACCACCGCAAGATCGTGGTCGTCGACGGGCGGGTGGGCTTCATGGGCTCTCAGAACCTGATCGATCGCAGCTATCTCTCCGCGAAGAACCTGAAACGCGGGCTCCAGTGGCAGGAGCTGGTGGTTCGGGTGACCGGGCCCGCCGTCAGCGGTATGAACGCCGTCTTCCTCTCCGACTGGTACAGCGAGACCGACGAGAAGCTGCTCGACGAACGGGTTCCCGCCGCCGCTGTTCCCCGTGACACGTCCCCGGAGGCCCTGGAGTGCCAGGTCGTCCCCAGCGGTCCGGGCTTCGAGGGCGAGAACAACCTGCGGCTCTTCCTCGCATCGCTCTACACCGCCCAGAAACGCATCATCATCACCAGTCCCTACTTCGTTCCCGACGAGGCCATGATGTACGCCATCACGTCGTCGTGCCAGCGCGGCCTGGAAGTGCAGCTCTTCGTGTCCGAGATCGGCGACCAGGGGCCCGTCTACCACGCCCAGCGTTCCTACTACGGCGCGCTCCTTCAGGCGGGCGTGCGCATCTGGCTGTATCCGGCGCCGTACATCCTGCACGCCAAGCACCTCTCCATCGATGAGGACGTGGCCGTGATCGGGTCGAGTAATATGGACATCCGTTCTTTCAGCCTCGACCTGGAGGTGTCGCTGCTGGTGCGCGGCGCTTCGTTCGTCGCCCAGATGCGGGAGGTCGAAGAGGGCTACCGGACGCTCAGCCGCGAACTCACCCTGGCGGACTGGAACCGGGAACCCGGGCGGGCCACGGCGCTGGACGGTCTCGCCCGGCTGACCTCGGCCCTGCAATGACCGGGTGAGGGGGGTTTCACCATGGCGGAGACAGGCGGGCTGACCTCGGAGGAAGCCGCACGACGGCTCGCCCAGGACGGCCCGAACCTGCTCCCCCGACTGGCCCGCCCCTCCCCCCTGCGCGAGCTCGCCCGCCAGTTCACGCACCTGCTCGCGCTCCTGCTCTGGGCGGCCGCCGGGCTCGCCCTCCTCGCCGGCACGCCCGTGCTGGCCGTCGCCATCGTGGTGGTGATCGTGTTCAACGCCGTCTTCGCGTTCGCCCAGGACTACCGGGCAGACCGGTCCACCGAGCGGCTGCGGGCACTGTTGCCCAGCAGCACCCGGGTGCGCCGGGACGGCCGCATGCGCACGATCGACCCCGTTGATCTTGTGCGCGATGATGTGGTGCTGCTCAGCTCCGGCGACCGGATCGCGGCCGACATGGAGCTGACGGAGGCCAACGAGCTCGGCGTGGACGAGTCCATGGTGACGGGCGAGAGCGAGCCGGTGCGGCACGACCGAGGAGAGCTCCTCAGCGCGGGCACGTTCGTGGTGCAGGGCGAGGCGGAGGCACGGGTGACCGCCACCGGGGCGACGACGACCCTGGCCGCCATCTCCGCGCTGGCGCGTTCGGCGACCAGGCCGCCCAGCCCACTGACCCACGCGCTCAACCGGGTGGTGCGGACCGTGGCCGTGTTCGCGGTCACCACGGGCGTCGTCCTGGGCATCGCCGGCGTCGTGATCGGGCTCCGGCCGGTCGATGCCTTCCTCTTCGCGGTCGGGGTCGCCGTGGCGCTCGTCCCCGAGGGCCTCCTGCCCACCGTGACGCTGTCCCTGGCCCGCGGCGCCCAGACCATGGCGCACGAGCAGGCCCTGGTGCGCCGGCTCGACGCCGTGGAGACCCTGGGCGCGACCACGTTCATCTGCACCGACAAGACCGGCACCCTCACGCAGAACCGGATGTCGGTGGTCGAGATCTGGACCCCCGGGGGCCTGGTGCGGGTGCAGGGCGACGGCTACGAGCCGACGGCGACCATCACCGGGCCAGCCGAGGCCACGACCCTGCTGCCGGGCCTGGCGGCATCCGCCGTGCTCTGCGTGACCGGACGGGCCGTGTCGCACGCCGGCAAGTGGCAGGCCGAAGGCAACCCGCTGGACGCCGCGATCTTCGCCCTCGCGATGCGGTGCGGGTGGCAGGACGACCCGAGCCGGCCCGTGACCCGCCTGCCCTACACGGCGAAACGGATGATGAGCTCCGCCGTGCTGGCCGGCCGGGCCAGCACCATCGGCGCGCCGGAGCGGGTCTTCGAGCGGTGCTCCCGAGTGCCGGAGGAGGCACACCGCGCGCTGTCGCGGATGACGGCCACCGGCCAGCGCGTGCTGGCGGTGGCGGGACGCCCCTGGTCGGCCACCCCGACCGAGGAGGCCGTCGAAACGGACCTGGAGCTGCTCGGCCTGCTCGGCCTGGAAGACCCTCCCCGGCCCGATGTGCACGAGGCGCTGCAGGCCTGCCGGGACGCGGACATCCGCGTGATCATGGTCACCGGTGACCACCCGAACACGGCCGAGGCGGTGGCGCGGGAGGTCGGCCTGCTGCAACCGGGCGGCGCCGTCCTGGGCTCGGGGCTTCCCGAGGATGACGCCGAGCTCGGCGAACTGCTCGACCACCGGGCGGGAGCCGTCGTGGCCCGGGTTACGCCCGCGGACAAGCTCCGCATCACCCGGGTGCTCCGGGAGCGCGGGCACGTGGTGGCGATGACCGGCGACGGCGTCAACGACGCGCCTGCCCTGCGGGAGGCCGACGTCGGGGTCGCGATGGGCCGGAGCGGCAGCGACGTGGCCCGGGAGGCGGCCGACCTCGTGCTGCTCGACGACCATTTCGGCACCATCGTGACCGCCGTGCGGCTGGGACGGGCGACCTTCGCCAACGCGCGTCGCTTCCTCACCTACCACCTCACCGACAACGTCGCCGAGCTTGCGCCGTTCGCGGTCTGGGCGTTGACCGGCGGCCAGTTCCCCCTGGCGATCGGGGTGCTCCAGGTGCTCGCCCTGGACATCGGCAGCGACATGCTGCCCGCGCTGGCGCTCGGGGTGGAGCCGCCGAGCAAGCGCGTCATGCTCGGCCCGGTGCGCTCGCGGTCGCTGATCGACCGCCCGCTGGTCTGGCGGGCGTTCGGGGTGCTCGGCCCGGTCGAGGCGGCCGCCTCGCTCGGCGGGTTTGCCGCGGTGCTGGTGCTGGGCGGCTGGTCGTGGGGGCAGCAGGTCGCACCCGGGCTCCTGGCCGCCGCGTCGGGCACGGCGTTCGCAACGATCGTGGTCGCTCAGATGGCGAACGCCTTCGCCTGCCGCAGTGAGGCGATCCCGGCGTGGGGGCTCCCTTTCCTGGGCAACCGTTCCCTACTGGCCGCGGTCGCCGCCGAACTGCTCCTGCTGCTGGCCTTCCTCGGTATCCCGGCCGCGAGCGGGCTCCTGGGCGGCGGCTGGCCTCCCCCGGCCGCCTGGCTCTTCCCGCTGGCCGGCGCCGTCCTGGTCATCCTGGCCGACGCCGCCTTCAAAGCCGTGCTCCGACGCCGGCGCCGCGGCCGCGCCGCGTAACGGTAGCGCCGGCCGGTTCCACTAATCCCCGCCAATCCCCGCCAATCCCCGCCGAACCGTGACTTCGGACCCTGTTTTTCGTCCGTTCAGGGGCGCTACTCACGGTTCGGCGAGTCTGGCGGCTGGTCTGGCGGCTGGTCTGGACGGCGGGGCCGGGGAGCCGCGGCGCGTAACAGAGCGCGTAACAGAGCGGGACCGGCGCCGGGGCCTCGGTATTCTTGAGCGCATGAAGCTGACAGCACTCGCCACCCTGACCCTGGTGGGGGCGCTGGCATTGAGCGGATGCTCCACCAGCCTTCCCGAGACCGGCTCGACCCCGGCCGCCTCCGCGGCCACGGCCGCGCCCACGGACGGCTCCTGTGCCGGGGTGAGCGTGGTCGTCGACTTCGGCTCCCTCGACGCCGCCCGGATCACGGACTGCGTCGACACCGGCGCGGCCGGCACCGTTGCCGCGAGCGAGGTTATGAAGTCGGCCGGCGTGACGACCGAGGGAACCGTGGAGTGGGGCGACCAGGTCGTCTGCCGCGTCAACGACCGCCCCGCCGCCGCCGAGACCATCGAGATCGACGGAGAGGCCCCCTTCACCGAAGCCTGCCAGTCCATGCCGGCGGCCGCCGCCTACTGGGCGCTCTGGGTCAAGCCCACCGCAGACGCCTCCTGGGAGTACGCGTCGGAGGGTCTCGGCAGCCTCAAGCTGGAGCCGGGCCAGTCCGTCGGCCTCGTCTTCACGACCGGCACCGAGACACCCACGCCCGGCAGCTGATGTTACGGCTCCGCATGGCCCCCCTGCGCTCCGCGGCGTTGCTCGCGGTCGCGTTCGTGGCCCTGCGGGTCGTCTACCGGGTCGTCTTCGGCGGGGCATCCGGCGGCGGCGCGGTGCTGCTCGACCTGCCGCGCATTCCGCTCGGCGGGCCGTTCGCGCACATCGCGCTGCTCGGACCCGTCAGCACGGGGGGCCTCTGGAACGCGGCTCAGAGCGCGCTGCCCTTCGCCGCCGTCATCCTCGCGTTCGGTGTGCTGAACGCCGTCGTCGACGTGCGGCGCTTCTTCGCCCGAGGCGCCGCCCGGGGCCCGCTGCGCGCCCTGTCCCGGTCGCTCGTGATCGCGTGGGCCACGTTCCCGGCGCTGATCGCCTCGGTGCGGCGCGTTCACACCGCCAGTGCGCTCCGCGGCGAACGGTCGATCCCGGCACTGCTCGTGCCCGTCTTCGAACAAACCGTGGAGCGGGCGCTCTGCCTGGCCGCGTCGATGGAGTCCCGCGGGTTCGCCGCCGCCCGCACCGCCCCCGGCGTCTGCGAGCGGCCGGTGGTGATGACGGATGCCGCGCTCGGCTTCGCGGGCGGCGGCTGGCAGCTGGAGGGCCTCACCCTGAGCCTCGCTCCCGGCACGCTGACCGTGATCACCGGGTCGACCGGATCGGGCAAGACCAGCCTTCTGCACAGCATGAGCGGACTCTTCCAGCACTTCCACGACGGCGGGCAGCACGGAGTGATCGAGGTGGGCGGCCTGGACCGCGCGGCCACTCCCCCCCGCGAAACGGCCGGCTTCGTCGGGCTCGTCTCCCAGAACGTGCGGCTCTCCTTCGTGGCCGAGACCGTGCGGGACGAGATCGGATTCGCCCTGACCGTGCGGGGCGTCGCCGCCGTGATCGTGGAGCAGCGCGTGCACGAGGTGGCCGCGCAGCTGCAGATCGAGCACCTGCAGGGCCGCACCGTGGAGGCGCTGTCCGCCGGCGAGGCCAGCCTGGTGGCCATCGGCGCCGCCCTGATCTCCCAACCGATCCTGCTGCTCGTGGACGAGCCCCTCGCCGACCTGGACGCCCCGGCGCGAGGGCGGGTGGTGCGGGTACTCGACCGGCTGGCCCACGAGGCGCAGGTGTGCGTCGTGGTCGCCGAGCACAACACCCGCGAATGGGAGAGCGCAGCGGATGCCTGGCTCGAGATCCGCGGAACAGACGTGCGCACCCTCGGCCCCGGTGAGCGTCCGAGCGCGCTGATCGCGGCGGAACGGGCGGCGCGGACGACAGCGCGACCCGCGACCCCAGCCGGACCTGCGGGGCCGCTCGCCGGCATCCGTCATCTCACGGTTCTGCACGGGACCGAACTGGCGGTCGATGACGTCTCGTTCGAGCTCGCGGCCGGCGACCGGGTGGCCCTCGAGGGCCGGAACGGCGCGGGCAAGAGCAGCCTGCTCCGCGCGATCGCGCTGCCCTCGGCCCGCGGGAGCGTGCTGGTGGCCGGGCAGGACGTCTCCTTGCTGCGTGCGGGAGCCCGGCGCGCGTTCGTGGCCCTGGTGCCGGAGAACTTCGACGATCTGCTCTTCGCCGTGACCGTGGCCGAGGAGTGCAGCCGGGCGGACCGCCAGCTGAAGCCGGGCAACGGGCCCGGGACCGCTGCCCGTTTCGCGGACCTGCTCGGGCTCGGTGCCGGGATCGGGGCCGGTGCCAACGCCGGTGCGGCGCACCTGATGCAGCAGCATCCGCGGGATCTCTCGGCGGGCGAACGCCTCTGCCTGGTGATGGCGATCCAGCTGGCCGCCGGCCCCAGGGTGCTGCTGGTGGACGAGCCGACGCGCGGGCTGGATCCGCGTGCGCGGGAGCTCGTGGGTTCCGCGCTGGTCCGCGCCTCGAGTGACGCCTCGGCGGTGCTGTTCGCCACCCACGACCGCGACTTCGCCCGGTCCCTGGCCACGAAGACGCTCGTGATGGCCGCCGGCCGGCTCACCACCGAACCGGCGCTGGTGAGGCCCTGATGCGTGCGCGGTGGACGTCCTGGCTGCTCGCGGGCGGCAGCCTCCTGGCCGCGGCGGGTTTCGCCTGGCCGTTCTTCGCGTCGGCGCTGCCGGAGGACGCCAGGGCCGCGGCCCCGATCGTGGCGTTCGCGCTCGTTCCGGCTCTGATCGTGGCCCTCGCACTCACGCTCGACCGGGAGATGTACACGGCCAAGACCGTGGCCCTGCTCGGGGTGCTCTCGGCGGTCGGCGCCGCGGTGCGCATCGCGGGAACCGGGGTGGGCGGCGTCGAGGCGGTGTTCATCCTGCTGATCCTGGCCGGGCGCGCCTACGGAGCCCGGTTCGGGTTCCTGCTCGGCCTGCTCACCATCGCGGTGTCCTCGGCACTGTGGGGCGGGTTCGGCCCGTGGACCCCGTTCCAGATGTTCGCCTGCGGCTGGGTGGGGGCCGGGGCGGCGCTGCTGCCGCGCATCCGTACGCCACGGATCGGCACCCCGCGGAACGGCACCGCCCGGCTCGAGATAGCCATGCTCGTGGCCTACGGCATCGCCTCGTCGTACCTGTTCGGGCTGGTGATGAACCTCTGGTTCTGGCCCTTCGCCGTGGGCTCGGGCACCGACATCTCCTATGCGGCGGATGCCCCGCTCGGCGAGAACCTCGCCTCCTTCGCGCTCTACACGCTGGTGACCTCGACGCTCACCTGGGACACCGTTCGTGCCATCACCACCACGATCGGCATCGTGCTGGTGGGCCCGGCCGCACTGGCCGCCCTGCGCCGGGCGAAGCTGGGCAAGCCGGGCAGGCCCGGCAGGCTCGTCACACCGAGAAGTACTTCGCTTCCGGGTGGTGGAACACGAACGCATCCGTCGACTGCTCCGGGTGCAGCTGCAGCTCCTCCGACAGCACCACGCCCATCCGCTCGGGCCTGAGCAACTGGACCACCTTGCGGCGGTCCTCCATCTCGGGGCAGGCCGGGTAGCCCAGCGAGAAGCGGGCGCCGCGGTACTCGAGCTTGAACATACCGGCCAGCTCGGCCGGGTCTTCGGCGCCCAGGCCGAGTTCGCCCCGCACCCGGGAGTGCCAGTACTCGGCGAGGGCCTCGGTCAGCTGCATGGTCAGGCCGTTGAGTTCCATGTAGTCGCGGTATTTGTTCTCGGCGAACAGCTTCGCGGTGACCGTGTCGACGTTCGCGCCGGCCGTGACCAGCTGGAGGGCGACGACATCCGTCTGCCCGGAACCCTGCGGGCGCACGAAGTCGGCCAGGCACAGGTGCCGGTCGCGGCGCTGGCGGGGGAAGGCGAAGCGCAGTCGCTCGGAGCCCACCGGGCCGCCGGAGCCGCCGTCGGGCGCGAGCAGACCGGGCACGCCCAGCACGCCGGACGGGTCGTCGCCGTGGTGCAGCACGACCAGGTCGTTGCCCTCGCTGAAGGCGGGGAAGTAGCCGTAGGCGACGGAGGCGTCGAGGATCCCCTCGGCGAGGATGCGATCGAGCCAGTAGCGCAGCCGGGGCCGGCCCTCGGTGTCGACCAGGTGCTGGTAGCTCGCGCCGTCTTCCCCGCGGCTGGGCTTCAGGCCCCACTGCCCCATGAACGTCGCCCGCTCGTCGAGGAACGCGGAGTACTCGGCCAGCGCGATCCCCTTGACGATGCGGGTGCCCCAGAACGGCGGCACGGGCACCGGGTTGTCGGCGGCCACGTCGGAGCGGGCCGGCATCGCGTCCGGCTCGGTCACGGTCAGCAGGCTGCGCTTGTGGATGCGTTTCTTCAGGGGCGGCAGGCCGACGGATGCCGGGTCGGCGCCGCGTGCGACGGCGACCAGCGGTTCCATCAGGGCCAGGCCCTCAAAGGCGTCCCGCGCGTAGCGCACGGTGCCCTCGAACAGTCCCGCGAGGTCTTCCTCGACGTAGGCCCGGGTGAGGGCCGCGCCGCCGAGGATCACGGGCCACTTGCCGGCCAGGCCGCGGGAATTGAGCTCGAGCAGGTTCTCCTTCATCACCACGGTGGACTTGACCAGCAGCCCGCTCATGCCGATCACGTCTGCATTGCGCTCCTCAGCGGCCTGGATGATCTCGTTGATGGTCTTCTTGATGCCGATGTTGATCACGTCGTAGCCGTTGTTGGTGAGGATGATGTCGACGAGGTTCTTGCCGATGTCGTGCACGTCGCCGCGCACCGTGGCCAAAACCATCGTGCCTTTGCCGGCTGCCTCGGTCTTCTCCATGTGGGGTTCCAGCAGCGCGACCGCGGTCTTCATCACCTCGGCGGACTGCAGCACGAACGGCAGCTGCATCTCGCCGCTGCCGAACCGGGCGCCCACCACCTGCATGCCCGCCAGCAGGTGCACGTTGACGATGTCGAGGGCGCTGAGGCCGCCGGCCCGCGCCAGGTCGAGGTCACCCTCCAGCCCCTTAGCTTCGCCGTCGATGATGCGGCGTTCGAGGCGTTCGCCCACCGGCAGGGCCGCGAGCTCGGCGGCGCGCTCGTCCTTCAGCGCGGCGGAGTCGACCCCGGCGAACAGGTCGAGCAGGGCGGCCAGCGGGTCGTAGGTGAGGTTGCCCTCGGCGTCGTACTCGCGGCGGTCCCAGACGAGGTCGAGCGCCACCTTGCGCCGGTCGTCCGGCACGGAGGCCAGGGGCACGATCTTGGCGGAGTTGACGATCGCGGAGTCGAGTCCGGCCTCGGCGGCCTCGTGCAGGAACACCGAGTTGAGCACCGACCGGGCCGCGGGGTTCAGCCCGAAGGACACGTTCGAGACGCCAAGCGTGGTGTGGATGCCGGGATAGAGGGCCTTGATCCGGCGGATCGCCTCGATCGTCTCGATCCCGTCCCGGCGGGTCTCCTCCTGGCCGGTGGCGATCGGGAAGGTGAGGGCGTCGACGATGATGTCCTCGACCCGCATCCCCCACTCGGTGACGAGGGTCTCGACCAGCCGGGTGGCGATGCGCACCTTGTGCTCCGCGGTGCGGGCCTGTCCCTCCTCGTCGATGGTCAGTGCGATCACGGCCGCGCCGTGCTCCTTGACCAGCGGCATGATCCGGCCGAAGCGTGAGCCTATGCCCTCGCCGTCCTCAAAGTTGACGGAGTTGACGACCGGGCGGCCGCCGATCAACTCCATCCCGGCCTGCAGCACCGCGGGCTCGGTGGAGTCGACCACGAGCGGGAGGGTGGACGCGCTGGCAAGCCGGGACACGACCTGGCGGATGTCGGCGACGCCGTCTCGGCCGACGTAGTCGATGCATACGTCGAGCAGGTGGGCGCCGTCGCGCACCTGGGCCCGGGCGATGTCGACGCAGTCGTCCCAGCGCTCCTCGAGCATGGCGTCCCGGAACGCCCGCGACCCGTTGGCGTTGGTGCGTTCCCCGATCGCGAGGAAGGCGCTGTCCTGATCGAAGCTGACGTGCTGGTAGAGGCTGGCGACGCCGGGATCCTCCTCGACCTTGCGGGCGGGCACGGGGGTGCCGCGCAACCGGTCGACGACGGCCTTCATGTGCGCGGGGGTGGTGCCGCAGCATCCGCCGACCAGGCCCAGGCCGAACTCCTTCACGAACTGTTCGTGTGCGGTGGCCAGCTGCTCCGGGGTGAGCGGGTAGCTCGCACCGGTGGCGGTCAGCATCGGCAGGCCCGCGTTGGGCATACACATCACGGGCACGTGCGAGTACCGGGAGAGGTGACGGAGGTGCTCGCTCATCTCGGTCGGGCCGGTGGCGCAGTTGAGGCCGATGGCGTCGATGCCGAGCGGTTCGAGGGCGGTGAGGGCGGCGCCGATCTCGCTGCCCATCAGCATGGTTCCCGTCGTCTCGACCGTCACCTCCACGAAGATCGGCAGACGGATGCCCGTCTCACTGATCGCCTGCTTGCATCCGTTCACCGCGGATTTGGTCTGCAGCAGGTCCTGCGAGGTCTCGATCAGGAAGGCGTCGGCGCCGCCGCGGATGAGGCCGATCGCCTGCTCGGCGAAGGTCGCCTTGAGGTGGGAGTAGGTGGTGTGGCCGAGGCTGGGCAGTTTGGTGCCGGGGCCCATCGAACCGAGGACCCAGCGCATCCGTCCGTCGCGGGCCTCGTAGGCCTCGACGCTCCGACGGGCGATTTCCGCTCCCAGACGCGCGAGCTCCTCGATCCGGTCTTCGATTCCGTAGTCGGAGAGGTTCGACCAGTTCGCGCCGAAGGTGTTGCTCTCCACCGCGTCGACGCCGGTGTCGAGGTAGGCACCGTGGATGGCCTCGATCATGTCGGGGCGGCTGACGTTGAGGATCTCATTGCAGCCCTCGAGCTGCTGGTAGTCCTCGAGGGTGGGGTTGTGCTCCTGCAGCATCGTGCCCATGGCGCCGTCGGCGATGACGACGCGCTCCGTCAGGGCATCGATCAGCGCCTGCGCCCGGGCCGGCGTCACCGCATCCGTGGCCCCCGCGCCATCCGCGTCGGCCGGCGGCCGTCCGGCTTCGGGGCGTGTGACGGCGTCGTGTGCACGGGGTTCGGTCATCCGGCCAGTTTAGAGGCGGGGCAGGCTGCCGTTTCCCGTGTTACGCCGGGCTCCTTCGACCTCTGGGCCTCGTGGACACTCCCCCCGGCCGCACCGAAAGTCCACCTGTTTTGCAGCTTCCAAGGCGAGTACCGTGGCAGGCAGAGAGGAGATCCGGGCGCGCACGAGTACTGTCGGCGGCCCGCGATCGGCTCTCACGGCCCGACTGCGGAAGGGACTTTCGCGGCGGGGAACTCGATCCCCCGAGGAGAGCAATCCAGATGACCAGTACAGAAGAAGTCCGCCGCAACGACAACGGGCCCCAGCCCGTTCGACCGGATTTTGTTTCCGGCCCCTGGCAGGATTCGATCGACCTACGCGATTTCATCCAACGCAATTACACGCCGTATCTGGGCGATGCAAGCTTCCTCGCGGGAGCGACGGAGCGCACGAAGGGGATCTGGGCCAAGCTGTCCGAGATGTTCCCCGAGGAACGCCGCAAGGGCGTCTACGACGTCGACGCGACCACCCCGGCCTCCATCACCGCTCACGCACCGGGTTACATCGACCGGCCCAACGAGGTCATCGTGGGCCTGCAGACGGATGCCCCGCTCAAGCGCGCGATCATGCCCTTCGGCGGCTGGCGCATGGTCGCCACCTCGCTCGAGACCTACGGTTATCCCGTGTCTCCCGAGCTGGAGAAGATCTTCACCGACTACCGCAAGACGCACAACACCGCCGTCTTCGACGTCTACCCGCCGGCGGTGCGCCGTGCGCGTAACAGCCACCTGATCACGGGTCTGCCCGACGCGTACGGCCGTGGCCGGATCATCGGCGACTACCGCCGGGTTCCGTTGTACGGCGTCGACGCCCTGATCGCAAGCAAGAAGAACGACCGCGCCGAACTCGACATGGAGCCCTCGACCGAGGACATCATCCGCGCCCGCGAGGAGAACTCCGAGCAGATCCGGGCCCTGAAGGAACTCGTCCAGATGGCCGCGAGCTACGGATTCGACATTTCGAAGCCGGCCGTGACGGCGAAGGAGGCCGTGCAATGGCTGTATTTCGCCTACCTCGGGGCGGTCAAGGAACAGAACGGCGCTGCCATGTCGTTCGGCCGCAACGCGGCGTTCCTCGACGCGTACCTGGAACGCGACCTGGCCGCCGGAGTGCTGACCGAAGAAAGCGCCCAGGAACTCATCGACGACCTCGTGATCAAGCTCCGGATCGTGCGCTTCCTGCGCACCCCGGAATACGACGAGATCTTCGCCGGCGACCCGACGTGGGTGACCGAATCCCTCGCCGGCATCGGTGAAGACGGCCGTCCCCTTGTCACCAAGACCACGTTCCGGTTCCTGCAGACGCTGTACAACATCGGCGCCGCACCGGAGCCGAACCTGACCGTGCTGTGGAGCAGGTCATTGCCCGAGGGCTTCAAGCGTTTCTGCGCCCAGGTCTCGATCGATACCTCGGCGATCCAGTTCGAGTCCGACGAGATCCTCCGGGCCGCGATGGGTGATGACGTCGCGATCGCCTGTTGTGTCTCGCCGATGCGCGTGGGCAAGCAGATGCAGTTCTTCGGTGCACGCGTCAACGCCGTCAAGGCGCTGCTGTACTCGATCAACGGCGGAAAAGACGAGGTGTCGGGCAAGCAGGTCGCTCCGGAGACCATGCCGAACGCCGAAGAGGTGCTCTCGTACGACACCGTCTTCCCGGCCTACCTGGAAACGCTCGAGTGGCTCGCCGAGACCTACATCAACGCGCTGAACTGCATCCACTACATGCACGACAAGTACGCCTACGAGCGTCTGGAGATGGCCTTGCACGACAAGGACGTCATCCGCACCATGGCCTGCGGCATCGCCGGCCTGAGCGTGGTCGCCGACTCCCTGTCGGCCATCAAGTACGCCACGGTCCGCCCGGTGCGCGACGAGACCGGCCTGGTCGTGGACTACGACGTCGAGGGCGAGTTCCCGCTCTTCGGCAACGATGACGATCGGGTCGACTCCATCGCGGTGGACATCGTCGAGCGGTTCATGAATATGATCCGCAGCCACCCGACCTACCGCGACGCGATCCCCACCCAGTCGATCCTGACGATCACGTCCAACGTGGTCTACGGCAAGACCACCGGCAACACGCCCGACGGCCGTCGGGCCGGCGAGCCGTTCGCGCCGGGGGCCAACCCGATGAATGCTCGCGACACGCATGGGCTCCTCGCGTCCGCGCTCAGCGTCGCCAAGCTGCCGTTCAGTGACGCGCAGGACGGCATCTCGCTGACCAGTACGGTCGTGCCGAGCGGGCTCGGCCACAACGAGGAGGAGCAGATCACGAGCTTGGTCGGCCTGATCGACGCGTACACGTCGGCGACCGGCTACCACATCAACGTGAACGTGCTCAACCGCGACACGCTTGAAGACGCCATGGCGCACCCGGAGAACTATCCGCAGCTGACGATTCGCGTCTCCGGCTACGCGGTGAACTTCGTGCGGCTCACCCGCGAGCAGCAGGTGGACGTCATCAGTCGCACGTTCCACCAGCACTGACCCGACCGCCATCCAGGACGAACGTCAGGCCCGGGTGCGGAATCGGTTCCGCGCCCGGGGTCTGAACATCTTCTGAGTCTCCCCAACCGGTGTCAGTACCAGCCTGAGGATTCGGAATGGTTCCAGGCGGCGCACGGTGTGCCGTAGCGGCCCGCGATGTAGCTCAGGCCCCAGGTGATCTGCGTGGCTGGGTTGGTCTGCCAGCGGCGCCCGCCGTGGCCATCTTGCTGCCGGGCAGTGCCTGCGGGATGCCGGTGGCACCGCTCGAGGAGTTGTAGGCGTTCAGGTTCCAGCCTGATTCCCGTTGCCACAGGCTCACGAGGCAACCGAACTGGTCGGCGCCCCAGCCGTACTGCGCGGCCATCAGATCGCGGGCGATCGCCTGGGCTCCGCTGGGGTTGGCCGGCGCTGACGGTGCCGGGGCGGGTGCGGGAGCGGGAGCGGGAGCGGGAGCGTTCGCCGCAGCCTCGGCCTCGGCCTCGACCTCGACCTCGGCCTGCGCGTCAGCGGCAGCCTGAGCCGCAGCGGCGGCCTGGGCTGCCGCTGCGGCCTGCGCGGCGGCGGCCTGTTCGGCGGCCTGCTTCGCGGCCAGCTCGGCGGCCTGCTTCGCGGCTTGCTCGGCGGCCACCCGGTCGACCTCGGCCGTGGAGGCCCGCACAGTCGCCGTTTCGGCCCTGGTCTGGTCGACGAGATCGAAGACCCGCTCGGGTTCGAGAACGGTGTAATGGGCCAGTGAGGTGACGGCGCTGGAGAGGGACGTGATGTCCGTCTTGCCCTGGCCCGCCTCCATCACCATTTGGGCGTCCGAGAGAACGCTCCTCGCGGCAAACGCCGCATGCGCCGGCAAGATGACGGCGAAGCCGGACGTCTGCTCGGGATGGGCGCCGGTGGTCACAGACAGTGCCTTCGTGGCGGCGACGCGCTCGCTCTCGGCCTGGGCCGACAGGGTCTGCCAGACGAGACCGGTGCCCAGGATGGACCCGACCGCAAGAACGGCACCGGCAACGAGCAGGCGCTGGCGTCCTCTGCGCCGATGGGTCTCCTCATGGCGGGTGACGCCATGGTCGGCGCTGGCTTGGTCTGCACCGGCCTGATCGGCACTGGCTTCGTCGTTACCGACTTGACTGCCGGTTTCCTCGGTGATGGCGGACAGGAACAATTCAAATTCAGAGGTAGGCATGACTTCCACGGAGCGAATCGCTCGTGCGTGAAGCGCCAACGGTTCTTGTTCGACTTCCTCAGGCGGGGACCCGCCCGGGCGAAGCTGCAAAAATGCACCCGTTTTCTGGATAAATCCTCATGTTAAGCTGGCAAACTCCCGTTAAGAGTGGCTGACCGGTGCTCTTCCGCAGCCGGTCTGGCCAGTTGATCTCACGCTGATCGGGAGATCCGCTCTCGCGCCTCATTCCGTTGGTTTGTCTGAACGTGCCCCCTCAACAGGCCGCCCACATGCCGGCGCGGGCCAGCGCTGCGGAGTCTTCGGCGGCTCGGAGGAGACCGTAATAAGCGTCGTTCGGGGCGATCATGAGCGACTCGGCCGCACCGGCGGCGACGAGTTCGTAGTTGACGAAACGCCCGTCATCGGTCCACAGGTAGAACAGGCTGCGGCCGTACCGGTCGGTCGGATCCCGGTCCGCCGTGACCCAGACGGTGCTGCCGTCGGGCAGCATTGCCTCCAACTGGGCTCTCGCCTCAGCGCCGAAGCATTCGGCGGCGTCGCCGATCTCGGGAGTGTCGAGTCCGACCAGCCGCACCTTGACGTCATCGGTGTTCGGCACGAGGTCGTTGGGCGCACCGGCGCTGAGAAAGAGGGTGTCACCGTCGTGCACATGCTCGACGGTCATGGCGACCGCGTTGGCCGGTCTCCCCGGAACCGCGGCCGGGGACACGCTCGGGTCGCCGGCCGCGGCCGAAGAGTCCGTGCTACCGGAGCCCGGGTCTCCCACCTGAGTGCTGCTCGAGTCGTTGCTGCCGGAGCCCGTGCCGCCGATGCTCTGCCAGCCTCGGAGCCAGGTGTCCGCCACCGAAGCGAGCGGTCCCGGCCCCTGCAGCGCGACGACCCCGAGCAGGCCGGCAACCACCACCAGAACCAGCAGGCGCGAACCGGACTTTCTCTTCTTCCCCATGCCTTGAGACTAGGAGATCGCGCGACCCACGCGCCCCACGCGACCCAGACTCGCGTTGCCTGAACGGGCGCCGGGTCGGCGTAATCGCTGCCGGCAGATCAGCCGCGTCCCTGACGAATTCGACGGAGATTTTGCCCAAAACGCCCCCAAACCCACCGAAACGCCCTCTTTACAGCAGAATCTCCGTCGAATTGGTTCGGGGACCCACGCGGGAGCCGCGAGCGACGGCCGATCCGCGCAACCGATCGATCCGCGCTCACACGGCCAGGCCCGGCTCCGTCCGTGACGCACTGCGCTCGTGCGGCGTGGCCGCCAGCGAGACGGCCTGGGTGGAGAGGGAGGCAGTCGAGAGCGACGTGGCCGACAGGGACGGAGCACCGCGCCGATCGAGGTGGATCCCCGCGAGCATGCAGCGGATGGAGCCGCCCGCCAGCTCGATCGTGGGCACGTCGAGGGGCAGAATCGTGCAGCTGCGCTCGATCACGCTGCGCTGCCCGGCGGTGAGGCAGTCGAGGGCGCGGCGCGAGAGCACCAGCATCCGCCCGCCCGGGCCGTGCAGCTCGATGGCGTTGCCAGCGAAGTTGCGGATCTGCTCCCGGTCGAGGGCGATCACCTCGCGGTCCTGCGCGGTGAGTCGTTCCACGACGTGGCTGCGCCGCGAGGACGACTGGATCAGGTCCAGCCCGACCAGGGCGAAGTCCGTGGCGATGCACATCAGGACATTGGTGTGATAGATCGGCCGGCCGCTCTCGTCGGCCGCGTCGAAGACGATCGGTTCGTAGCCGAAATTGGTGCAGAAGCGCTCCAGCGCGATCGGGTCCGCCCGGCGCGACCGGGCCACATAGGCGATCCGCCCCGCGTGGTCGAGCACCATCGCCCCGGTCCCCTCGAGGAAGACGTCGTCGAGTTCGAGCCCGGAATAGTCGACGACGTCCTGCACCCGGTAGCGCTGTTTCAGCATCTCGACGATGTCGCCGCGGCGTTCCGTGCGGCGATTCGGCGCGTGCATCGGGTACAGGGCCACATGCCCGCCCGCGTGGGTGGAGATCCAATTGTTCGGGAATACGCTGTCCGGCCGCCCGGGCCCGTCGTCGTCGAACAGGTGCACGACGATGCCCCGTGACTCCAGAGTCTCGGCCACCCGGGTCACCTCGGCGTAGGCGGCTTCGGCGATCAGGGCCGCATCGTGCCCGGCATCGACGGATTGGAAGGCGTTGTCGTGCGCCGTTTCCGGGTTGGGCGTGAAGAAATGAGGTCGGATCAGCAGAACGGCCGACGGGGCCTGTACGGACATCGGACTCAGACTCGGCTCAGACTCGAATTCGGACTCAGGCTCGGACTCAGACGAGAACGGGCGCGCCGGCGGTGACGAGCCCGAACAGGTCCTTCGGGTCGTCGGGGTCGGCCACGAGGTCGATGTCGGTGTAGAACCGGGTCTGGTCGACGGCATCCTGCAGGAAGCGGAGCGCGGAGAAGTCCTCGATGGCGAAACCGACCGAGTCGAAGACGGTGATCTGATCAACGGATGTGCGTCCAGAAGCCTGGCCGAGGAGGACCTGCCACATCTCGGTGACGGGGAACTCGGGGTGCATCTGCTGGATCTCGCCCTCGATCCGGGTCTGCGCCGTGAACTCCACGAAGACGTCCGAGCGGTGCAGGATGGCGCCGTCGAGTTCGGTCTTGCCCGGGCAGTCCCCGCCGATCGCGTTGATGTGCACTCCGGGGCCGACCATGGCGTCGGTGAGCACGGTGGCGTTCGCCTTGTCCGCGGTGCAGGTGGTGATGATGTCGGCGCCGGTCACGGCATCCGTGGCGCTGGCCGCGACGACGATCTCGAAACCGAGCGGAGCCAGGTTGCGCACGAACTTCGCGATGGCGTCGGGATCGGTGTCCCAGACGCGCAGCCGGTTGATGCCGAGCAGGCCGCGGAACGCCAGGGCCTGGAATTCGGACTGCGTGCCCGTGCCGATCATCGCCATGGTCTGCGAGTCGGGCCGGGCCAGGGCGCGGGCGACCATGGCCGAGGTGGCGGCGGTGCGGAAGGCCGTGAGCACGGTCATCTCGGACCAGAACGTGGGGTAGCCGCTCTGCACGTCGGCGAGGACGCCGAATGCGGTGACGGTCTGCAGGCCGCGCGACGGGTTCGACGGATGTCCGTTGACGTACTTGAATCCGTACGTGACGCCGTCGCTCGTGGGCATGAGTTCGATCACGCCGAGCGGGGAATGGCTGGCCACCCGCGGCGCCTTGTCGAACGTGGGCCAGCGGCGGAAGTCGCGCTCGATGTACTCGACCATGTCCGTGAGGATGCGCTCCACCCCGGTTTCGGCTGCCCACCGGTTGATGTTTCCCACGTCCACAAATCGCACCATGTGCGGCTCCTCTCGATCAGGGTTTCAACCGTATGCATAGGCGATGTGCAGCCGCCATGGGTTCATCGCCGCAATCTGACCACTTCATCGATCACTCTGTGCGGTGTTTATATACACTTTGGGTAATGTATCCCCTCGGCGACCTCGACCGCCGCCTCCTGTCCGCCCTGCGCGTGAACGGCCGCGAGCCCGTCGCCAGCCTGGCCCGCGACCTCGGGGTCACGAGGTCGACGATCAACAGCCGCCTCAAGCGTCTCACCGACTCCGGCACGGTGGTCGGGTTCGGCGTCAGGATCAGGGAGGACCGGGACCCCAATTCGATCCGGGCGATCACGCTGATCGAGGTGGAGGTCCGGGCCATCGCCCAGGTCATCCACGCCCTGCGCGGCTATCCGGAGGTGAAGGCCCTGCACTCCACGAACGGCGGCTGGGACCTGGTCGCCGAGCTGCGCACCGACACCCTGGCCGACTTCGACCGACTGCTCGGGCAGGTGCGCTCGATCGAGGGCGTGCTGAACAGCGAGACCAGCCTGCTGCTCAGTTCGGTCTCGACCGGGGACCTGCCCGGCACCTGAGACGCCGAACCTAGGAGTTCAGCGAGGAGGCGAGGCCCGAGGAGAGCATGGACAGCACGAACCCGGCCGCCGTGACGATCCAGGCGACGGTCTTGTTCTCCGCGTACCCGGCCAGTGGCCGGCCGTGTTTGTCGCGCTGGGCGCCCGCCAGGACGAGGATCAGGTCGATCAGCCACCAGAGCCCGAAGCCGCCCACCGTCAGCAGCTTCAGCAGGCCGGTTCCGACCTTGCCAAGGTAGAACCGGTCGATGGCGAGGAAGCCGAGCAGCCAGGCGAACAGCCAGGTCGCCACGAACGACTTCGGCGGCGGCGAGTAACCGGGCGTGACTGGCGGGTACGGCTGCGGAAGGTACTGCTCTGTCATGGCGGGGATCTCCTTGTCGATGAGAGAGTGTCGCTAGACATAGTGATACCGATACCCGACCCGTGGGCCTTGAACCTCAGATCAGGCCGGGGAACCGCCCGCAATCTCGTAGGACCACAGCTCGCTGCTCATCCCGACGGGCGGCCGCGCCGCGGGCTCGCCCTCCGTGGCCGGCTCGGCGCGGTGGCCGTGTCCGAAGGCCGGCGAGCTGACCCAGGCCCGGAAGGAGTCCTCATCGGCCCAGCGGGTCACGACCAGCCAGGTGTGGCGGTCATCCGTGGGCCTCAGCAGTTCGAATCCCTCGAAGCCGGGCCGGTCGTCGACGGCCCCGGCTCGGGCGGCGAACCGGCGTGCCAGCTCGTCACCGTTGTCGCCCGGCACGGTGATCGCGTTGATTTTGATGATCGTCATCGAAGTTCTCCCTCTCGTTGATCCACAGTCTGCATCCCATGCTGTCACTCCCGGATACCTATGCTGGAGTCGACATGCGACTCTTCCTGATCCGCCACGGCCAAACGCCCGCCAACGTCCTCGGACAGCTCGACACCTCCCACCCGGGGCCGGGCCTGACCGAGCTCGGCACGCGGCAGGCCGCCGTGATCCCGGACACGCTCCGGCTGGACTCGGTCGACGCCATCTTCGCGTCGACCCTTCGTCGCACGCAACTCACGGCCCGGCCTCTGGCTGCCGACCGGTCCATCGAGGTGCGGGTGTCCCCCGGGCTGCACGAGATCGAGGCCGGCTCCCTCGAGGGGCTGAACGACCCGGCATCCGTTCACACGTACATGCAGACCGTCTTCGCCTGGGGCGCCGGCGATCTCGACGCCCGGATGCCGGGGGCCTCGGACGGACACGCGTTCTTCGCCCGGTACGACGCCGACATCGCGGCCGCCACCGCCGACGTCGAGACGGCCGCCGTCTTCAGCCACGGCGCGGCGATCCGGGTCTGGACCGCGGCCCGCACCCTCAACATGCCGCCCCGATTCGCGGGCTCGCACGACCTCGAGAACACGGGAGTGGTGGAACTGAGCGGCTCAGCGACGGATGGCTGGACGCTCGTTTCGTGGGTCGGCCTGCGGATCGGCGGGCCTCTGGCCGACCTGGATACCGAGGGCGCCCAGCCAGTGGCGTGACCGCCGGCTTCAGATCTCTCTCCCCCGCGGCACCTTCGGCCGGACGAGGGCGTGACTGTCCCGCAGCAGTTGCTCGACCAGGGCGTCGTCGATCTGCCCGTCAAGCACGATCGTGATCCAGTGCTTCTTGTTGAGGTGGTAGCCCGGCGTGATCTGCTGCGGGAACTCCTCCCGGAGCGCACGGCTCTCCTCCGGGTCGCACTTGAGTGAGACCGCGAGCGGTTCGCCAGCGAGGGCGCTCAGGGCGAAGATCTTGCCGTTGCCGCTGGTCTTGAACACGCTTGTCTCCTCACCGAAGGGGAACGTCTCAGTCGCCTGCGGAAGACTCAGGCAGAACTCGGCAAGGGCATCCGGTGTCATGGCTACGAGACTAGACGGACTCCGGCGCGACGGTGAAGTCCGGCTCCGTCGCCGCACGGACCTCCTCGACGGTGACGCCGGGGGCCAGACGTCGCAGCAGGAGTCCGGCATCCGTCACATCGAAGACGGCGATGTCGGAGATGATGCGGTCGACGACCTTCAGTCCGGTCAGCGGGAGGCTGCATTCGTTGACGATCTTCGCCGACCCGTCCCTGGCCGTGTGCTCGGTGAGCACGACCACGCGGGGGGTGCCCGCCACGAGGTCCATGGCGCCGCCCATGCCCTTGACCATCTTTCCCGGGATGGTCCAGTTGGCCAGGTCACCGCGGCCGGAGACCTGCATGGCACCCAGAATGGCCACCTTGATGTGCCCGCCGCGGATCATGCCGAACGAGGCCGACGAGTCGAAGATCGAGCCGCCGGGCTGCACCGTGACGGTCTGCTTGCCGGCGTTGATGAGGTCGGCGTCTTCCTCGCCGTCGAACGGGAACGGGCCCATGCCGAGCAGCCCGTTCTCGCTCTGCAGGGTCACCTGCACGCCATCGGGCAGGTTGTTGGCAACGAGCGTGGGGATGCCGATGCCCAGGTTCACGTAGTCGCCGTCGGAGAGTTCCTCGGCCGCGATTGCGGCCATTTCGTCGCGCGTCCATGCCATGGTCTTGCTCCTTGCGGTCGGTGTGTGGTCGGTGCGGTGTGTGGCTGGTGCTTGTGTGCCCGGCGAGTTCGTCAGGCCGGCACGGTCACGGGCCGCGGGCGCACCGTGCGCTGTTCGATGTCCTTGACCCGATTCGAGGCCCGCACCAGGCGCTGCACGAACACCCCGGGGGTGACAACGTCGTGAGGGTCGATCTCGCCGGGCTGCACGATGATCTCGGCCTCGGCGATCGTCAGACGGCCGGCCGTCGCCACCACGGGGTTGAAGTTGCGGGCGGTGTAGCGGTAGACGAGATTGCCCGCGGTGTCGGCCCGATAGGCGTGCACGAGGGCGACATCCGCGATGATCGCCCGCTCCTGGAGGTAGGTCTCGCCGTCGAAGTCGGCGAGCGGCTTGCCCTCGGCGATCAGGGTGCCCACGCCGGTCTTCGTGTAGAAGGCCGGGATGCCGGCGCCGCCCGCGCGGAGCCGCTCGGCCAGGGTGCCCTGCGGGCTGAACTCCACCTCCAGCCTGCCGTCGATGAGCTGCTCGGCGAAGAGCTTGTTCTCCCCCACGTAGGAGGCGATCACCCGCCGCACCTGGCCGGCCTCGAGTAGAACGCCGAGGCCCTTGCCGTCGACGCCCATATTATTGGACACGACGGTGAGATCCTTCACCCCGGATGCCCGCACGGCGTCGATCAGGTCGGCCGGGATGCCGCAAAGACCGAAGCCGCCGACCGCCAGGACCATGCCGTCCCGGAGGACGTCGCTGAGAGCGTCATGTGCGCTGGACCGAACCTTGGTCATGGAATTCTCCTCGTTGAGCATCCGTGTTGATCAATCGGGTTGAGCATCCGGTTCGTATCCACCTTATGGACGCTGCGTCTGTCCGTCATGTTAGGGGTCTGATCGGGCGGCTGTCAATCAGGGCGGATCTGCCCATTTCATTGTGTATCCACGCCGTGATCACTAGGCTGCACAACATCCACATTATGGACAGGAGCCAGGCATGACCGGCATGAAAATCAATCAATCCGTCCCGGTGCAGGGCGCCCAGGTGGTCACCCGCGTCGCCAGGCTCCTGCAGCTCGTCGGACGCAATCCCGCCGGCACTCCCCTGGCCGAGATCGTGCGGGACTCCGGGCTGACCAGGCCCACCGTGCACCGGTTGCTCAGTTCTCTGGCCGCCGAGGGCCTGCTCGACCATGATCCGGTCACGCACACGTGGCACTACGGGCCGGAGATCTTCGTGATGGGAACGGTCGCCGCCCACCGCTACCCGATCGAGGAGCTGGCGCGGCCGAGCCTGCTCCGTTTGGCGGAGGAAACCGGCGAAAGCGCATTCCTCTCGATCCGGCGCGGCGCGGAGACGGTGTGCCTGCTGCGCGAGGAGGGCAGCTTCCCCATCCGGTCGTTCGTGCTCTACGAGGGCCTGCGGCTGCCGCTCGGGGTCGCCTCGGCGGGCCTGGCCATCCTGGCGTACCTGCCCGAGTCCGAGGTCGGGCAGCTCCTGGTGCAGGACGACGCCTTCGTCGATCGGTGGGGTCAGAACCACTCGCCCACCGCCATCCGGGCCAATCTGGAACAGACCAGGATCACCGGCTACTCGGTCAACCCGGGGTTGATCCTGGAGGGCAGTTGGGGAATGGGGGCGGCCATCTTCGACCGCTCCGGGCAACCCGCCTGGGCTCTGTCGTTGACGGGCATCGAGCGGCGTTTCACCGCGGAGCGGCGGGAGATCCTCGGCCAGCTGCTGCTCGAGGAGGCCAGCCGCATCACCCAGGCGCTGCAGCGCGCACGCGTCTAGGGCCTGTCGACGGCGCACGGGCCACCCGTGCATTAGCCTCCAGAGATGGGGACTTGGGACGTTGTCGTGGTCGGATCAGGGGTATGCGGGCTCACGATCGCCCACAATCTGCAGGAGCACGGACGTTCGGTGCTGCTGTTGGACAAGGGATCGCGCCCGGGCGGACGCCTGGCGAGCCGCCCCCTCGCCGGGGCGCTGCTCAACCCCGCCGCCGACACGGTCGTCACCCACGATGCGCACGTGATGAGGGAGATCGCCCGCAGAACCGAAGCCGAGTTCGCTGCGGAACCGGATCATGGCGCGCGCTGGCGATTCGCGGCATCCGCCGGCGATGTGGCTCGCACGTGGGCGGCCGGCACCACGCTTCAGCGCACCTTTGTGACGCAGATCGAGGTGGCGGACTCCGGGCTCCTCCGCGTTGTACCCCACGCGTCCGGCGACCCCGTCATCTGCCAGGCGGTCGTGCTGACTCCGCCGGTTCCGCAGAGCGTTCAGATTCTGCGCACGAGTCACCTCAGGGTCAGCGCGGCCCTGGCGGAGGTCGGCTACGACAAGCGGGCCGTGCTGCTGTGTGTCCTGCGCGGGGATGTGGGCGGCGAGCTGGCGTCGCACGAATCGACACTCGTCGACGCCATCCGCGTTCGGCGGCGGGACGACTCGGGGCTGGTCTGGCTGGAGGTCTTCGCGACCCCGCACTGGAGCGAGTCCACCTGGAACCTGGACGCGAATTTCGTCCACTCGGCGCTGCTGGTCGAGATGAAGCGGCTGTTCCCCGGTGCGCACGCCGTGGACTCCGAGCTGAAGCGCTGGCGTTACGCGAATGCGGTCGCCGCGCTGCCGGGCGCCGGGTTTGATCAGAGCCAGGACCACCCGGGTATCTTCGTCGCGGGTGACGGCTTCGGCAGTGTGGACGGGCATCCGGCCGGGGTCTCTCGCGCGGTCCGCTCCGGCCTGGACGTGGTGCGGGCGCTCTCCTGAGAGTCGTCGATCACTGGGGTGGCTCCAGCACAGCGTGCGGTGCCGCGTCTAACCAATTCGACGGAGATTCTGCCGTAAAAACCCGATTTCAGCCCGATTAGGGCCGATTTGGGCAAAATCTCCGTCGAATTCGTTCAGTCAGACGTGGTCGCGCCAGCTGTGCTCGGGTGCGTAGCCGAGCATCCGCCGGGCCTTGTCGATCGAGAGCAGGGTGACGTTCTCGCCGACCTCCCGCAGGTCGACTCCCGGGAAGACCTCGGCGGCCAGCTCGGCGTTCGGCCGGCTCATCACCGTGTCGGCCGCGGCGATGATGAATGCCTCGAAGCCCGGCTTCGCGTTCTCCAGGGCCCGCAGCACGGCCTGGGCGCCGTCACGGCCGTCGATGTAGCCCCACAGGTTCCATTTGCGCAGGGTGGCGTCGGCGTCGAAGGCGGGGAAGGCCGCGTAGTCCTCCGGGTCCTTCACGTTGGAGAACCGCAGCGCCGTGATGCTGAGCTCGGGGTCCCAGCGGGTGAGCTGGATCGCCATCTGCTCCTCGAGATGCTTCACCAGCGAGTAGGTGCTCTCGGGCCGGGCCGAGTATTCCTCGTCCACCGGAAGGTAGGGCGGGGCGATGTCGAACGGCAGCCCGAGCACGGTCTCGCTGGACGCGTAGACCAGCTTCTTGATGCCCGCCCGCCGGGCCGCCTGGAACACGTTATAGGTGGAGAGGATGTTGTTGTGGAACGTGGCCACGTCGGGAACCAGGCCAGGTGCCGGGATCGCACCCAGGTGCACGATGGCGTCGAACCCGGTGTGCCGGTCGTCGACACCGAGGACCGCGTCGACGACCTGGCCGTAGTCCTTCAGATCGACGACGACCAGACCGGGGTTCCGGTCGCCGTCGCGGTCGAGGTTCAGCACCTCGTGGCCCTCGGCGATCAGCCGCTGCACGACCGTCCGGCCGAGTTTTCCGCTTCCGCCTGTGACAACAACCCTCATGGAGAACTCCTCTTTCGTTGATCACAAGCGTACGTTGCAACGCCGTGCCGCCCACCCGGCTCGCTCGCCCGAAAGCCGGAGAGAGAATGAAGGAGTGAGCGACGCCGGCGAATTCGTGGACATGACACTCCGAAACGAGGGGGATGCGTACCGGGCGGCGGCGGAGAAGGACCGCCTGGGCAGTGACCTGCGGTTCTACGGTGCGACGGTCGGTGCGGTGCGGGGCACGATTCGCGATGTCGCCCGCCGGTATCCCGGTCTGACGCACGACGACATCACCGCGCTGAGTTCTGAACTGTGGGCGGTGCCGGTGTTCGAGCGCCGCCTCGCGGCAGTCGTGCTGCTGCAGTCGAACGTGCTCGTTCTGGACAACTCGGATCTGACCCGGATCGAGGGCTTCGTGCGCGGCGCACGTCTGCCTGCCCTGGTCGATCCGCTCGCCCGCGACGTGGTCGCTCCCCTGCTGGAAAGGCTCGACCAGTCCGGTCGCACCCGGGCGAACATCGTTCTCGAGCGCTGGGCCGGGGACAGCGACCGGTGTCTCCGCCGGGCCGCCCTGCTGGCGACGACCCTCCGGTAGAGCGGCCTCGGCAAGAGCGTCAGAGCTGCGGCAGCACCTGCTCGCGCACCTGCTTGCGCAGGATCTTGCCGAGCATCGAGCGCGGCATGTCCTGGATCTGTACGATCCGCCGTGGGATCTTGTACGCCGCGAGGTGCTCGCGGCAGTGCGCGCGCAGGGCCTCCTCGTCGAGCCGGGCGCCCGGTTTGAGTTCGACCGCGGCGACGACCAGTTCCCCGCCGCGTTCGAGTGCCTTGCCGAACACGGCCGCGTCGACGACATCCGCGTGCAGGCGGAGCACGGCCTCGACCTCGGAGGGCGAGACGTTGAAACCGCCGGTGATGACGAGTTCCTTGGCGCGGTCCACGATCGTGGTGAAGCCGTCTTCGTCGACGGTCACGATGTCCCCGGTGCGCAGCCAGCCGCCGGGCAGGAGCGTCTTCGCGGTTTCCTCCGGGTTGTTCCAATAGCCCTGGAAGACCTGCGGGCCGTTCAGGAGCAGCTCTCCCGGCTCGCCCTGCGGCACCTCCCGGGTGGGGTCGTCCAGGTCGACGACCTTCATCCGGGTGGACGGGAACGGCACGCCGATCGTGCCCGTGCGCCGGGTCGGGTGGAACGGGTTGCCCAGCGCGACCGGCGAGGATTCGGTCATGCCGTAGCCCTCCACGAGCAGGCCGCCCGACACCGATTCCCACAGTTCGACCACGTGGTCGGGCAGGTTCATCGCACCGGAAATGCAGTATTTGCAGGAACGGAGCGAGATTCCGCGCTCTTTCGCGACCACGGCGGTGCGCTCGTAGATGGGCGGCACCGCGCAGTAGACCGTCGCAGGCGACTTCTTCATGGCGTCGAGGATCAGGTTGGGGTCGAACTTGGGGAACAGCACCAGCAGGGCCTGCTTACGGATGCCGTAGGTCAGGTAGAGCGTCATGCCGAACGCGTGGAACATGGGCAGGATCGCGTAGAAGATCTCCTTGCGGTACTCGGCCCCCTGCATCCAGGCCTCGCCCTGCAGGGCGTTGGAGTACAAGTTGAAATGGGTCAGCATGGCGCCCTTGGGCTGGCCGGTCGTGCCGGAGGTGTACTGGATGGCCGCGAGATCGGTGACCGCGGGCCGGGGGTGCTCTGGATCGATCGGACCGTGGCTGAGCAGGTCTTTCCAGGGGATCGTTTTCGGGGCCGGCCCGGTCAGTGCCTCACGGGACTCGCGCAGGCTCTTCACCGGCAGGTGCAGGGCGAGGCGCTTGATCGCGGGGAACGCCTCGAGGAGGTTGACGGACACGATGTGGTCGATCTCGATGTCCGCGGGGAAGGTGCGAATGGATGCGACGGACTTGTCCCAGGCGATCACGATGCGGGCCTGGTGGTCCTCGAACTGGTGGCGCAGCTCCCGGGCGGTGTAGAGCGGGTTGTGCTCCACCACGACGGCGCCCAGGCGCAGCACCGCGTAGAAGGCGACAACGTGCTGGGGGCAGTTCGGCAGGAGCAGGGCCACACGGTCCTCCGCCCGCACTCCGAGGCCGCGCAGGCCCTCCGCCGCCCGGTCGATCTGGTCGCCGAGCTCGGTGTAGCTGGTGCGGCGGCCGAAGAACTCCAGCGCCGGATGGCTGCCGGCCTCGGCCACGGAACGCTCCAGCATGGCCACGAGCGACTCCTCGGGGAGGTCGATTTCGGCCGGGACGCCCGGCTGGTAATTCTTCACCCAGGACTGTTGTTCGATATTCGACATTCTCATATCCTCCCGCGATTCACCCCGCGGCTTGGACAGGGTAGACGAACAGGGCGCCCACGTCGACTACCGTTGTAATATGCACACCCCTGACACCAGCGAGGCAGAGACTGCCCGCGTAACGAAGACCTTCGCCGACCTTGGGCTCGGAGATTCAATGCTCAAGGCCCTCAAGGACGTCGGGTACGAGACTCCCTCCGCCATCCAGGCCGCCACCATCCCCCCGCTTCTCGCGGGGCGCGACGTGGTGGGCCTCGCCCAGACCGGAACCGGCAAGACGGCCGCGTTCGCCCTCCCGATCCTGTCGCGCCTCGACCTGGCGCAGAAGACCCCGCAGGCACTCGTGCTCTCCCCGACCCGTGAGCTCGCCCTGCAGGTCTGCGAGGCATTCGAGAAGTACGCCGCCCACATGCGGGGCGTGCACGTGCTCCCCGTCTACGGCGGCCAGGGCTACGGCGTGCAGCTCTCCGCGCTGCGCCGCGGGGTGCACATCGTCGTCGGCACGCCCGGCCGCATCATGGACCACCTCGAGAAGGGCACGCTCGACCTGTCGCAGCTGAAGTACCTGGTGCTCGACGAGGCCGACGAGATGCTGAAGATGGGCTTCGCCGAAGACGTCGAGACGATCCTGGCCGACACCCCGGAGGACAAGCAGGTCGCCCTGTTCTCGGCGACCATGCCCGCGCAGATCCGACGGATCTCGAAGAAGTACCTGAACGACCCCGAAGAGATCACGATCAAGAACAAGACCACGACCTCCGTGAACACGACCCAGCGCTATCTGATGGTGTCGTACCCGCAGAAGGTCGACGCGCTCACCCGCATCCTCGAGGTGGAGAACTTCGAGGGCATGATCGTGTTCACCCGTACCAAGAACGAGACGGAACTACTCGCCGAGAAGCTCCGCGCACGTGGCTACTCGGCCGCGGCCATCAACGGCGACGTCGCCCAGGTGCAGCGTGAGCGCACGGTCAACCAGCTCAAGTCCGGCAAGCTCGACATCCTGGTCGCAACGGATGTCGCCGCCCGCGGCCTCGACGTGGATCGAATCAGCCACGTCGTCAACTACGACATCCCGATCGACACCGAGTCGTACGTGCACCGCATCGGCCGCACCGGCCGTGCGGGCCGCAGCGGCGCCGCGATCAGCTTCGTCACGCCCCGCGAGCGCCACCTGCTCAACGCGATCGAGAGGGCGACCCGCCAGCCGCTGACGCAGATGCAGCTGCCGAGCTTCGAAGACGTGAACGTCACCCGTCTGGCCCGCTTCGACGATGCGATCACCGAGGCTCTCAGCCAGTCCGACCGGATCAGCGCCTTCCGCGACATCATCGGCCACTACGTCGCACACCACGACGTGCCCGAGGCCGACGTGGCCGCGGCCCTCGCCGTCGTCGCCCAGGGCGAGACGCCCCTGCTGCTCACCCAGGCGGATGCCCGCGCCCAGCGGCCCGAGCGTGCCGACCGCGGCGACCGCGCCGAGCGCGCCCGCGCCGATGCCGGTCGCGGTG